>JBHEKV010000006.1:0-4710 GCA_041859235.1 Ignavibacteria bacterium
AATGGTTATCCGCGCTTACCAAAGGTCAGTTGGTGAAGGACACAGGAATGTTGTTATCATTCCTGCATCCGCGCACGGCACAAACCCCGCAAGCGCAGTAATGGCAGGCTTAAAGGTCGTTGTAGTTAAAACAATGGAGCATGGTGATATTGATGTTGATGACCTGAAGGCTAAAGCTGAGCAGCATAGAGATAATCTTTCTGCGTTGATGGTAACGTACCCTTCAACACATGGAGTATTTGAAACCAGGATCATGGAAATTTGTGAAATAATTCATGCAAACGGCGGCCAGGTTTATATGGATGGCGCGAACCTGAATGCGCAGGTTGGCTTAACAAGTCCCGGATTCATTGGTGCTGATGTGTGTCACATTAATCTTCATAAAACTTTCTGCATACCGCATGGCGGCGGGGGACCCGGAATGGGACCCATAGCCGTTGCAAAACATTTGGCTCCGTTCTTACCGGGTCATGTTATTGTTAAAACAGGCGGTGATAAAGCTATTCACGCCGTATCAGCGGCACCATGGGGAAGCTCGAGCATATTATTGATATCCTACGCATATATAAAAATGATGGGGGGCAAAGGACTTACCGATGCTACGAAAGCCGCAATTCTGAACGCGAATTACATTGCTTCAAAACTTAAAGATCATTACAAGGTGTTGTATACAGGCGCAAATGATAGAGTTGCCCATGAAATGATATTTGACATGAGAGAATTTAAAAAAGTTGGTATAGAAGTTGGCGATATAGCGAAACGTTTGATGGATTACGGTTTCCACGCGCCGACGGTTTCATTCCCCGTACCCGGAACGTTAATGGTTGAGCCAACGGAATCAGAATCAAAATATGAGCTGGACAGGTTCTGTGATGCCATGATGGCAATCAAAGGCGAAATACAGGATATTGAAGCCGGCAAAGCCGATAAGGCAGATAATGTGCTTAAAAATGCACCGCATACAGCGTATGAAATTGCATCTGATAACTGGGATCATAAATATTCCCGTGAAAAGGCTGCATTCCCTGTTGCGGGAATCAAAGAGAGCAAATTCTGGCCTGCAGTTGCAAGGGTTGATGATGCCTATGGCGACAGGAACTTCATCTGCTCATGCGAGCCTATAGAAAGCTACGCTGAAGCAACTGTTTAGTTTATAGTTGACAATTGACAGTTTACAGTTAAGGGCTGAATTTTCAGCCCTTTTTTTATTACTGCAATAGCTATTTTTGAATTGTGAATAATACTTTAACAAAAACCAAACAGTACCTAGGTCTTAAGCGAAATATCATTCTCATGCTTGGCTTAACCGTACTAATGTACACGGGTGAAAAGCTGTGGGAACGGTTTATTCCAAAATATTTGGATGGGCTTGGCGCATCAATACTAATTATCGGCGCTTTTGGTTTCTTGCAGAATTTCCTCGGCGCCATCTGGGCATTGCCCGGCGGTTATATAGCCGATCATTTAGGAAACCGTAAAGCCTTTCTGGTATTCAGCATACTGGCTATTTTGGGGTATGTTATTGCAATAGTATTTAACAGCTGGATTGCTGTATTTATTGGTATGTTGTTCTTCTTTGGGTGGTCTAATGTTGCACTGCCGGGCTCAATGAGCCTGATAACCAAAACTCTTGGCAAAGGTAAAACCGTAATGGGGATATCAATGCACTCGCTGATAAGGCGTGTACCTATGGCACTTGGACCCATAATCGGCGGGTATTTAATTGTCTCCTATGGTTTGCTTGCCGGTATTAAAATCGCCTTCGGGATATCAATATTACTTTCGCTAATCGGAATGATATTCATCAACAGACTTACAACTGATGAACAGGAAACCAAACCCGAAAAGATACATCCAATACAATTATGGAAAACTTTCGATAAGAAATTAAAAAACCTGCTTGTATCAGATATTTTAGTAAGATTTTGCGAGCAGATTCCCTATGTATTTGTGGTGATATGGTGCCTGAACGTGGTAAAGGTTTCGGCAAGTGAGTTTGGCTATCTTACAGCCATAGAGATGGTAACTTCTGCGCTCATTTTCATTCCTGTAGCAAATTATTCTGATAAACTTGAGAAGAAACCATTTGTTGTTATTACATTTATATTCTTTACAATTTTTCCGTTCATGTTATATTTCAGCAATTCTTTTGGCTTGCTTGCAGTTGCTTTTTTTATCAGGGGACTTAAGGAATTTGGTGAACCTACACGCAAAGCTCTGATACTTGAGCTCTCAAAAAAAGGAACAGAAGCGCGCAGCTTTGGAATGTATTATTTCATACGTGATGGTATCGTGGCTTTCGCGGGATTCTTAGGCGGCGTGTTATGGAAAGTCTCACCTGAGTTGAACCTTTTCCTTGCAACCGGATTTGGGATACTTGGCACACTGTATTTTGCGTTCTTCGGCAGAGGAACAGATGCAAATAGTGAGTTTGTGAAATAGGAAAATAGTTATGCACTTGAGTAGTTTTTAGTACGATGATTAAGTACTTTATTAAACGAAGATTTCGAACAAGGGGCTGCAGCCCCTTGTTCATTACAAGGGCCAAAGTTTCAAAAAACACCGGGTATTACTGTATTTTTCTCTGCAGAATTGCAACCTTAATGTACCCGTACAAGTCATAATAAACAGATATCTATATGAGGAAAAACGTAAAAAAATAACATAAATCGCCAAAATTCTCCAAAAATTGGGGTTTGGCACTTCAAAGGAGCAAAATAATATGAACAGTTTAGCAGAAGCATTCATACCTATAATCGCAATAATCTTCACATTCGGCATTCCCGGAGCATTGATCTTCTGGGCAATATATGTAAAACATAAAGAAAGAACCAAACTGATGGATATGGGTTTAACCCCGCAGGAAGCCAGAGACTACTTCCGCGAAACGGAAAAGAGACCCAAAAATCCGCTGGGCTCATTAAAATGGGGCATACTTCTTTCAATGATAGGTATCGGTTTATTCTTCGGTATACTTCTGGATGAAGCAGGGTTTAAAGATGAGCTGACTGGTGTTATGGTACTTGTATTCGGCGGACTTGGATTCATTATCTACTACTTTGTAGCTAATTCAAAGCTTAAAAAAGATTCGCAGATTCAGCAGAGCTCAAAAGAAGGTGTGTAACGACATTTGAGCGCATTATTAAACACTTAAATTCTAATACAAAAATGAACTTAAAAAATATAATAATAGCTGCAGTACTTGGCGCGATGATGATCGGGTTTAACGGCTGCAGCCTGCTGAAGAAGAGAGTTGAAAAGAAGGAGAACGTGAAGTATACCCTGAACGGAAACGGCAAAACTTCAATTCATATTGATAATATCAACGGCAGGATAAATGTTTCAAGCAGCAATGATACAACAGGCGAAATTAGAATTGATGCTGAGATTGTTGCGGATGTTAAACACGATGAACAGGATAGGTCAATTGAGAATGTTAAAATAAAAATCGATTCGACCGGTAATGATATTAAAATAGAAACCGAAATAAATAATTCAAATTCGGGAATGTTCAGAAGAAGCAATAATGCGGAAGTGAATTATGATATTAAAGTACCGGCTAATATGAAAGTATACACAGAAACTGTGAACGGTACAACAACTGTTACCCGCATTATGAATGATGTAAGTTCAGAAACTGTGAATGGTAAGATAAATATTTTCAATTGCCGCGGAAAGATCAATGTAGAGGGCGTTAATGGATTGGTGGTGTGCAATGTTGACTCAATTACACCGGGAATTAACATAAGTATTGTCAACGGCGATGTGAAGATAGGCGGATTAAAGAATGTTGACGCTGAAGTAAATGCATCAACAGTTCACGGAAGGGTGAAATTTAAAGATCTTGCATTTACAGATGTGAACTCAGAAAGGCGAAATCTCAGCGGGATACTTGGAAGAGGCGGCAGCATGATTCGGATTGAAAGCACTAACGGCAGTATTTCTTTTGATGCTTCCAAATATCTTCCTAAAAAGGATGACTCATTTGAATTTAAGATAGATTTTGATGATAATGATGGACCTTCTATTGATATAGATAATGTAGATGAAAAAGAAGATAAGGACGCAACCGGGAATACACGCGTGGATACTCAGAATGGTACACAAAAAGATTTGCAGGGAACGCCTAAAAACGCTGATTCTACCAGAAAATAGCTGTATCTAAGAGTTAATAATTAATAAGTTAAAACATTTTTGTTTATATTTAGTGAAAATAGAAGACCGGTGTCAAAACAGCAGGTAGAATCATGCATGAATGATCTGGAACTGAATATAATCAAGAAGATCCAGGCTGGGAAGATCGAGGAGTTCGAGGAGATCGTCAACAGGTATAAGGATAGAGCCATGACGCTCGCTATGAGAATACTCAAGAACTCCGAGGATGCTGAAGACGCGCTGCAGGAGGCATTTATTAAGACTTTCAGGGCTATTGCCGATAAACAGTTTGAAGAAAGATCCAAGTTTTCAACCTATTTTTACAGGATAGTTTACAACACGGCAATTGATTTTTACAAAAAGCACAAAGCAAAAACTTTTAACCTGATAAACATTGATGATACAAAGAAAAACGATGATGGTGAAGTAACAGATATTAACAGCTTTGAGATGTCGATTGACAGGAATAATTATCAAATGAGCGGTGTTTATGATACTGACAGAATGACGCTTGATAACCAGATGCAGGAAGTTGTGAACAGGTACCTGGAGGAA
>JBHEKV010000017.1:0-8344 GCA_041859235.1 Ignavibacteria bacterium
GAGGTTTACCAATCACTTTTTCCCCTCATCCTTCTTGGTTGGGGGCGGTGATTCCTTCTTAGGCTGTTCCTGTTTTGGAGGATCGTACTTTTTGGGCGGATCCTGCTTGGGCTGTTCCTGCTTTGGCGGATCATATTGCTTTGGCGGATCGTATTGCTTTGGCGGATCATTCTTTTTGGGCGGAGGATTGTACTGTTTGTTTCCCTCGTTATTTTTATTGCCCTCATTGTTCCTGTTGGCTGAATCATCCTTCTTCTTCCAGCCATCATTATTGTTGCTGCCTGTGTTGTCTTTGGTTTTCGTGCCGGTGTTGTAATCGCCCTTTGTGCTGTTATTTCCATTGGTATTATTATTGCCCTTGGTTCCATCGGTTGAGTTACCGCCATCGTTCTTTTTTACGCCGGTGTTATTGCTGCCAACTTTATCATCAATTATTTTTTTGTCATTCTTAATTTTTACGTCATCATCTGATCTGTTGCCGTTATACTTTTTAACATTGTTGTACATCGTTACATCATCTGCAAGCTGACGCTTGCCGGTTACTTCTTCGATGTTCTTAACACCGGGTCCGTTGTTATTCACACCGCCGACTGATACTTTGGGGTTTACATCATACAATGAATTTTTGATGATCTCCGTCTGTATGTACGGGTCAACAACGGGCCTGATTGGCGGAATAGGATCAGCGAAGCGGCGCTTCTCGACGAAGGTCCAGCATCTAACCTTATAGCGCATGTTGTGGCAGCGCCATCCGTAGCCGTGATGGTATCTTACCCACGGCGAAATTGGATACCAGCCGCAGTAGCCATCGTTATACATCCACACAACCCATGCGGGCGCGAATACAAAGCCGGGCGACCATACCCAGCCCCAGCGGTCAGACCACCACCACCTGCCGTAATGGCATGTGCGCCATCCCCAGGTGTAGTATGAAACCCACATCCATCCGTAATTGGTGTACTGCCAGTAGCCGTTTGAGTAGGGCGACCATCCTTCTTCAACGTTGTTGGGCCTCCACACATAATCTGTGTTAATTTCAGGATCAATGCCGCCGGACTGGTCAGCAACAGCCTGCGGGTCAATTTCTTCCTTGGTGACCTTTATCCATTCGCCCTCAGTCTTCAGCTCTTCCTGTACACCTTCGATGGTGAAGACGCTGTCGTTCTGGAAAACGACTGAGTCAGCCCCGCCGGCGAAGAGCTGCGCCGATGCGGCAAGCACAAATGCCAGAGCCAGCGTAACTCCTCTGAAAAGTTTTTGTAACAGCATTATAAACGCTCCTTCTAAAATGGTTTTGAATTATTGTCAGTTCTATTTTTCCCCAAAAAAACAATAAAGCAAAACACGGTTTGTAAGATACATCAGCGCCGGCAGATATACCCTTGCCGACAAAGCTAAAATAATATAAAATTAATATGTTTAGGGTAACATTTTGTAAAAAGATGTAACAGGCTTTACAGGAAAGGATAGAGGTGAAGCTCAGGTGTTGAACTTTTGTAACTCGAATCGCTAATTCGAGTAAAATCGAAACAGCGTTTCGATTTACAAGAAATGTTTGCAGCGAAGAAGTGTCAGGCAACATTGGTGTCAGGCCCCATAGGGGTAAACTAAGCCTGACACCTGCAAAAGCAAATACCCTATGTGAACTCAGCATGTGCGGGGTATGGTAATTAAAAAAGGCAGCTAAAGATTAGCTGCCTTTGGAGATTCTCAATTCATATGATGAATAATATCAGAATCCTTTTACAACTGATTCAATTACTTCAAGACCCTCATCGATCTGCGCCTTAGTGATATTGAGTGAAGGGCGGAAGCGAATGCTTCGCTCGCCGCAGCCAAGCAATATCACGTTCTTCTGGAATATCTCTGTAACAGCTCTAGAGCGAAGTTCGCCATTAGGAAGATCGATAGCTGCGAATAATCCTTTGCCTCTTGCATTGCTTAAAATTGCGGGATATTTCTGCTGCATATCGGTCAGTTTGCCCAGCAGATACTCGCCAACATTTGCGGCATTTTCGACCAGGTTCTCTTCCTTAATTATTTCAAGGTACCTTTTGAAGCGAATCATATCAACAATGTTGCCGCCCCAGGTGGAGTTTATCCTGCTTGAGGTATGGAACACGTTTTCGGGAATTTCATCGACTCTTTCGGTTGCGAGTATTCCGCACACCTGTGTTTTTTTGCCGAATGAAATAATATCAGGCTGCACGTAGTGCTGATGTGCCCACCATTTTCCTGTCATTCCAACGCCGGTCTGCACTTCGTCAAATATCAGAAGTATTTCGTTCTCATCGCATATTTTTCTCAGCTCACGGAAAAACTCAACCCTGAAATGGTTATCTCCGCCTTCGCCCTGGATAGGCTCTAGTATTATGCACGCGATATCATCTTTGTTTTCTGCAATTGCTTTATGTATTTCGGCGATTGCCTGCTTTTCCAGCTTTATGACTTCATCGAGATTGTTTTCATTCAAAGGGAAAGTTACTTTTGGATTTGTAATTCTGGGCCAGTCGAATTTTGGATACAATGCGACCTTAACGGGATCGGTATTTGTAAGCGACATTGTGTAACCGGTTCTGCCGTGAAATGCCTGTTTAAAGTGAATTACCTTATGTCCTTTTTCTTCGGTGTAGCCCTTCTTAAAGTTCTTGCGCACTTTCCAGTCGAATGCAGTTTTCAGCGCGTTTTCAACCGCGAGTCCGCCGCCTTCAATAAAGAAGGCGTATTTAAAGTAAGAGGGGATAGCTGTATCGAAGAATGTCTTTACGAATTCAGCGAATTCGGCGTAGTATATATCACTGTTTGAAGGCTTGTTCAATGCGATCTTGCCGATATGCTCTATGAATGCGGGGTTATTCATCTTTGGGTGATTCATACCCACCGGGTTTGAAGCTACAAATGAAAAAAGATCGAGGTACGGTCGGTTGTTTCTTGCTTCATATATATATACTCCCTGTGACTTATCCAGATCCATCACAATATCAAGTCCATCCACGTTAATGTAATTCCTGAGTGTACTAAGCACGTTATCGGGTTGTATAACATTCTTTACGTTCTGCCTTGTCATCATTGTTTTGGTTATTACGTTATCCATTACCTTACGTCTCCTTTCATTTTCAAAACTCGCACCTATATTAAGAGTTTGAGTTTATTTAATTTGTGAAGCAAAAACTTATATTCTAAAAACTGAAAAATCTATGTTCTATCAATGTGAACCTTCCTTCCTCCCGAAAGCGTGAGTAAGGCAGGCGACTGCTATAGCAGTCTCAGGATTGAATTATTTTCCTTTTACGTATTCTTCGGCTATCTGTACAGCGTTTGTGGCTGCGCCTTTTCTGACGTTATCTGAAACTATCCACAAATTGATGCCATGTTTTACTGATTCATCTTTTCTTATCCTGCCAACAAATACATCATCCTTATCTGCGGAGTGTATCGGCATAGGATATAAATTACTTGCCGGATCATCTGTAACTGTCACACCTTTTGCGTTGCCGAGAATTTCTTTAACTTCTTCGGGCGATACTTTTTTATCGAATTCAATGTTAACTGATTCGCCGTGGCCAACCATTGTTGGTATCCTTACGCATGTTGCAGTGATCGCCAGGTCTTTTCTTCCCATTATCTTGCGTGATTCATTTATCATCTTAAGCTCTTCACGGGTGTAGTTATCATCAAAGAATACATCTATGTGCGGAATAGCGTTGTGCGCGATCTTGTGCGGGAAAGGGGAGTGCTCATACTGCTGCAGATTGCGCAGCTCTGTTTCAAGGGCTGTAATTCCTTTGTTTCCCGCGCCTGATACTGACTGGTATGTTGATACTACTACTCTTTTTATTTTGAACGCCATATCAAGCGGCTTTAATACTGTAACAAGCTGAATTGTTGAGCAGTTTGGATTGGCAATGATGCCCTTGTTCTTGAACATATCCTGCCGGTTCACTTCAGGCACTACCAGCGGTACATCCTGCTCCATGCGGAATGCTGAGCTGTTATCGATAACTATTGCGCCATCGGCAGCAGCTTTAGGCGCCCACTCGCGTGAAACGTTTCCGCCTGCTGAGAAGAAAACGAATTCGAGATTTTTGAATATATGCGGTTCAAGCTTATGCAGCTTAAAGGTCTTGCCCTTAATGTTGAGCTCTTTGCCGGCATTAGCTTCTGAGGCAATTGCTACAACTTTGCCAACTTCAAAATGACGTTCCTGGATAATTTCCAGTATCTTGCGGCCCACAAGGCCGCTTGCGCCCACTACTGCAATATCGTGTAATCTCATTATTCTGTAATCTCTCCGATAATATGATTTTTGATTTTTTGTTTCTTAAGCTGCTCTGTTATCGCTTTCGCGTTTTTTTTGTTTACAATGAATATCAATCCAATTCCCATGTTAAAGACCTTGCGCATTTCATTATCACTTATCCTGCCGGTCCGCTGTATCAGTCCGAATATCGGATTCGGCTTCCATGCGTTCCAGTCTATTTTTATCTTCAGGTGTTTCGGTACCACTCGTTTAGTGTTGCCAAGTATCCCGCCGCCTGTTATGTGGCTAATTGAATTAACCTTAAACTTCTTTGTTACTAACTGAATTTCTTTTAAGTATGACCTATGAACCTTCAAAAGCTCTTTAGTAAGAGTGCCTTTAAGTTCAGGGATATATTTAGTTAAACTGTATTTCTTAAATAAAACATTCCTTGCAAGTGAGTATCCGTTTGTGTGGAGTCCATTGCTTGGCAGACCGATCAAAACATCGCCGGCCTTAACATTCTTCTTATCGATTATTTTACTTCGTTCAACTGCGCCTATGATAGTGCCTGCAACATCGTAATCATCCTTAGCGTAGAGTCCGGGCATTTCGGCGGTTTCACCGCCTATCAGAGCAGCGCCATTGGCTTTGCATCCCCGTACGAGTCCTTTAACAATATCAACTGCGACTTCGGAGCTCAGCTTGCCAAAGGCCATATAATCCAGAAAGAAAAGGGGAGTTGCACCGCAAACCGCGATATCGTTTACGCAGTGATTTACAAGATCTTCGCCAATTGTATCATGTTTTTTTGCAGAAACAGCTATTTTCAGCTTGGTTCCAACGCCATCCGTGCTGGCTACAAAAACGGGGTTTTTGTATGATTTTGGGAGATTAAAAAACGCCCCAAAATTGCCAATTCCGCTCATTACTCCTTTGTTAAAAGTACCCTTCACAAGCGGTTTTATCCTCTCAACAAACCTGTCACCTTCGGAAATATTGACACCTGCAGCTGAATAAGTAGATTTCATAGGCAAATATACCCAAAATAGGTATTATTTACAATTCCCAAAAATGCTCATAATGGGCTGTTTTGGGCACTTTTGCGGTTTAAAGTGTTTAAAGTGCATTAGTAAAAGTAGTATTTTCAGGTATTTTTAAATCATTTAAATAAAATAACGGTTAACAGTGAGGGATATATTAACATATCATGGTATTTTTGAGAAACATTAAACTAACAAAAAGACGTGAGAGCTGGCGAAAACAAAATCGTATTCACAAAGGAAGAAGCAGAAGCGGGGAGAGAAAAAATTAAGCAATTTAAGATAAACATCTCTAAGGTAATTACCGATGAGGCGTGGAAACATTTTCCTGAGCTTTCAAAGCTCGAACTTGAAAAGTTCGTTCTTTTCCAGGAAATTGTCAACAACGTTTCAGACGATCTTACCTTCAAGATAAACAATTTATCCGGTAAAACAAACCGGAAAACAGCTTAATTTTTTCCTGGTTTCTTTCTGGGTTACACCGTTTTTTAATGGGGATAGAATTTCTATCCCCATTTTCGTTTTACAATCTGCCTATTGCCCATGCAAAAACATTTCCGAAATTTTTTCCTTTGTTTGCAGTTCCAAATCTGATAAAATAAACGTAAATTTGCAGAAACAAAACAGGAGTTAAGCGAAATGAAAATGAACTGGGGTATGTGGATCGGCTTGGGCGGCGCAGCAATCGGCCTGATAGTTGGGATTAGCGCTGTAATTGCTACAAAGGCATGGTTCGCTTTAATAATAATGGTAGTTGTAATCGGCATAATGGGAAGTGTTTTCTGGAAAGTGTTATTCGGACCCATGATGCTTAACCGGAGGCTATCTAAAACGGGCTTTGCGACTACCGCAAGGGTTGTGGAAGTATCCGATACCGGCGTAACTGTTAATAATGCGCCACAGGTTAAAATGATCCTTGAAGTTACACCTCCAAACGGCACCGCTTACCTGGTTGAGACCAAACAGCTGATATCCAGGCTGCAGACATCAATGTATCAGCCGGGGAACATGATACCCGTACTTATTGATCTGAATGACAGGAACAGCATTGTAATTAATTACGAAGGCGCCGGAGGCGCTTCGGGGCAAACAGCACAGTATTCATCAGGAGTTGTGCCAAGCGGACCCTGGGCGGGAATGAGCCAGGCAGATGCTGAAAAAAAACTGTTTGATAATGACGCACGGAATAAAGAACTGCTTGCTTACGGGACATCTTCCAGGGCCATTGTAACAAAATATACCTGGCTTGGAATATATGTAAACGGCAATAATCCCGCCGTAGAAATTGAGGCCGAGGTACTGGCTTCGGATAGACCCGCATTCAGCGCCAAAATGATTGGTGTGATCATGGAACAATCTGTTTCTAAATTCCAGGTTGGAGAAGAGATTTACGTGAAATATGACCCAAGCAACACATCAAAAGTAACTATAGAACACAGTTGAGCAATCTAAAGCTATTTTATATATTTTAAAATAGTTAACATACATTATTTCTACTATTTTCACGGTACTTCTTCCGGCGCAATCCTCTTTAACAATTGCTGTACCATTAAATTCCTGTTTCTAAATCCTTTTCGTTAGTTTATTCCGATTACTATAGCTTAATTTTGTGTTACTTCAAAACAAGGGGGTAACATGAATTATTTAAAACTAGTGTTAGTTTTGATGCTAATCAACATCACTTTAATTAATGCTCAGCAGAAAGTGAAAACAAAGGTTCAGAGGAAAGTACCCAAGGTTTCAATCGCGGTGAACGGCGGATTCGGGTATGTGCTCAGCTCCGCCAATGGCGAAGGCAAGGATTTTTCCAGCAGTTACAATACACCCGGGGGAAATCTGTTTACCGGTAAAAATCTGGGTATGCAGCAGGGTTACGGAATCGGGGTAACCGCCAAATTCACAGTTTCAAAGAATAAAAAACTTTCTGTGACCGGCTCAACCGGTTACAATTTGTTCTACAACTCAGAAGACCGCGGCCTGAACCGCACAAGGTGGAACATCATAAACCTGGGAGGCGGTGTTGAGTACAATTTCACTCCGAAAGAAAAGGAAAGCCTTTTCATTGGAGCTGATCTCAATTATAACCTGATGTTTGGCGCTTGGCAGTCTAATATCACTTATCCCGATGGAACGCAATCAAATATTTATACTAATTTTAAGCCAGCAAGCAGGCTTGGTATGAGCTTAACAACAGGTATGCAGTTCAGACTGAACAAAAGAGCTGACTTTTTTGTGGCTCTTAAAGGTGTATGGGTGAACCTGATACCTAAACAGAATTATTACACAAGTGAAGCATACTCAACATACATTAACGATTCAGGAAGCAGCAACGGGATTGAGCTAAACGGCAGGAAAGAAATAATTTACCTGCAGATAGTTGCAGGTGTAAATATACCGATAAGGTATTAAGCGGAGCAGGGCATTAAATAGATTGTTTTCATAGCTGCATTAAATCAGGGGGAGTGCAGACTAACAGCTAAGGCGGGTTTAATAACCCGCTTTTTTATTTGGCAAACTATCAATAAATTTGCATTCTAAACCAAACAAATACCAAAATGAAATATACCACATTAAACGAATTTTTAAATGACTGGGCTTACGAAAGCTCATCAACCCTGAAGGTAATGAATGAACTCACAGATGCCTCACTGGAGCAGAAGGTTATCCCTGATGGCAGGTCACTTGGCTTTATTGGCTGGCATATCACAGAATCAGTTGGAGAAATGATGGGCAGAACCGGACTTAAAGTATTTTCACCTGACCATGAATCAGGGCACTGGAATATGAATAAGGCCGCTGACCTGAAGGAGTGTTATAAGAATGCGGCAGAATCACTCACTGAAAAGATCAAATCAGAATGGAATGACGCAACACTTGATACAGAAGACGATATGTACGGCGAAAAATGGAACAGAGGTACAACTTTGAGTATTCTGATAGCACACCAGGCACATCACCGCGGACAGATGACCGTTTTAATGCGGCAGGCGGGACTTAAAGTCCCCGGATTTTACGGACCAAGCAAAGAAGAGTGGATAGCATTTGGGATGGAACCGCATAA
>JBHEKV010000136.1:0-10054 GCA_041859235.1 Ignavibacteria bacterium
GGGACTGGGGGTGAGGTTAAAATATCCCCTTTTTACGGGGTTAAATATTATATTTGTATAAACCAAATTGTTAAATCAACCAGCAGATTGATAAATCAATTTTGAAGGAAATAATACAATACAGCATGAAATTAACCAGATTTTTAATAATTGCAGTTTTTCTGGCAGCAACTATCAGCTTAAATAATTCACATGGGCAGGATCTTGAAGCGAAGTTAAATGAAATTGTAAAGCCTCTGCTTGACGGCAAAAAGAACATGAGCTTTGCAATCAGCGTGTACGATGTGAACAGCGAGACGCCGAGGTATTTTTACTTCGGACAGACCGCGAAAGATAATAATACAGCACCGAATGAAAACACTGTTTACGAAATCGGCTCGATAACCAAAATATTCACAACAACCCTGCTGACAATGCTTGCGCGTGAGAATAAAATGAAAATAAACGACCCGGTGCAGAATTACCTGCCGGCGGGTGTGACAATACATAATTTTACCTCAAATGATCCGATCAAACTGCTGCATCTTGCATCGCAGACATCGGGTCTGCCCAGGCTGCCCACAAACCTGATGAACGATCCTAAAACCGACCCGAAGAATCCGTATAAGAACTACGGGAATGCAGAACTTGAGAGTTTTATTAACAATTATATACTTGAAATGGAACCCGGGACAAGATACCTGTATTCAAACCTTGGAATGGGTCTGCTTGGTTACCTTATGGAAAAATCAACGGGTAAAACATACGAAGAGCTTCTGCATTATTATATAACTGATTCACTTGGGATGACGATGACATCAACCAAAATGAATGCCGAGATGCAGAAGAATCTGGCAAAAGCGTATAACGAAAAGGGCGAGCCTACTTTGAACTGGGATTTTGACGCCCTGGCAGGCTGCGGAGCAGTTAAATCAACGCTTAGTGATATGACGAAATGGCTGGCTTTCCAAATGGGAAAAACAGATAAACTGGAGTTTAAAGAATACCTGAAAATGATGCAGACCAGAAGATTTGAAACCGATATTCAGAACACGGCGATAGGTATGGGGTGGCATATTTCAGAGACAATGTGGGACAGAACAATTATATGGCACAACGGCGGCACCGGCGGTTACAGGAGTTTTATGGGATTCATACCGGAAACAAACAGCGGTGTTGTGGTGTTAAGCAACCAGGCGAATGATGTTGATGGCGTAGCGATAGAAATATTGAAATATTTGAACAGATAAAATTTATATTGAAAAACATTTTAATTACCGGTGTATCGGGTTACATTGCGCCTTACTTATGTAAGGCGCTTTTGTTAAACGGCGGGTTCGGTGTAACGGGGATATACAATTCACATAAACCAAATTTACCCGGGGTAAATCTTGTTAAATGTGACCTTACAAATAATGCCGAGCTTGAAAAAATATTTGATGAAGTACAACCCGAAATTGTTTATCATTTGGCATCTGTAACTCCCACCAGGATAACAACACAAAAAGATGATTACATTAGTTATTTTAACGGTGAAGTAACGGGAAATATTGCGAAATTATGCTCTCAGAAAGATGCACTGATGATATACACATCAACCGACCTTGTTTATAAGGCTGGTATTGATCTGCAAGAAGACACTTCCCTGCTTGAGCCTTTAACCATATATGCAAAAACAAAACTTGAAGGTGAACTGGCAGTAAAGGAATTCGCAAAAAAGTATATAATTCTTCGTACATCTCTTGTATATGGTTTTACATTATCTTCATACACATCATTTTTTGATGTTGCATACAAATCGTTACGTGAAGGGAAAGAACTCCGTGCGTTTACAGATCAGTTCAGAAACGCGTTGTATGCTGAAGATGCAGCGAATATTCTGGTTAAACTGACTGCATTGTATAAACAAAATGATGTAATAAATTTTTGCGGAAATGAATACTTATCACGATACGATATGTGCTTAAGGATGTGTGAATCATTTGGACTGGATAAAAGGCTGGTGATTCCTGCAAGCTGTGATGAGTTTACAGCTTATCCAACGGTAAAAGAATTAGGATTGAGTACAAAAAAACTTCATTCATATGGATTTGATACAATAAGTTACATCGAAAATCTTCATAAATCACTGAAATTCATACCTTAAAAACGTCACTTTCGTTTAAACCTTTACATCATAATTTTGTCAAATTACTAAATCTGCTGATAATATTGTTTAAATATCTAAATTTTGGTACCAAATGATCATTTCTAAATCAAGTAATAACAATACAAAACTTGTAGTCTCAGTTTATCTGCTTTTCATTGCTTTTGTTACTCTTCTTCTGATCTTGACCGCCGATGCAGGCGAAACAGGGCTGACAAGCAGTAATATAGATAAGTTAATAGCGGAAAAATGGAAAGAAAACGGGCTGGAATCATCCGCTAAAACCAATGATCAGGAATTTTTACGCAGGCTTTATATTAATGTTACAGGCAGAATTCCGAACTCGGATGAAGTGAAACAATTCCTTGAAAACAAGAATAAGAATAAACGATCCGCTAAGATAGATGAACTCCTCGCATCTGAAGAATACGGCGGGTATATGGCAGATATGTGGATGCAAATATTATTTTCTTATGATGCCAAACGCAAAGTACAGGCGCCAACTTATAACCAGGTAAGAAAAGAATTCGCGAAAAGTTTTAATCTAAATGTTCCTTACAATGATTTCGCTGCAAAGCTGATAAGTGCACAGGGATTTGTGACATCAAATCCGTATGCTTTATATATGGGCAGATTTGAGACTCCCGAAGACGCCGCAGGAAATGTGATGAAAATTTTCACAGGCAGGCAGATACAGTGCGCGCAGTGCCATAAACATCCCTATGAAGAAATTACACAGGAGGATTTTTACGGTATCGCGTCATTCTTCTCTCGCAGGCAGGTTCTGCCCCTGTTAAAGAAAGACCAGGCGCAGAAAATTACAAATACTATAACCAAAATGGAGAAGCAGATCACAAAGGCGCGCGATATGGAAATGGAAAATAATACGGAGAGCAGTACAGAAATGAACGATGAAATGATGAACAAAGAAGAACATAAGAATGTTAAGAAGAAACAAAAGGATAAATCGCAAAACAAAAATAAGGGTGAAAAGAAAAGAAATATTCCGCCGCAATGGGCAATAGATAGTTTGAAGCAAAGAATGAGTGATTCAGCCTTTAAACCTGACCTGCTGGTTTGGGATGCAGTAAACGGACAAATGACCTATGAAGTTAAGGGTGAGAAAAAAACGGTGTATCCTAAATTTTTAGGCGGAGCGTCAATATCAGGTGATGCGGGAATAGACAGGCGCAATTTGCTGGCAGAGAACATTACCGTTACCGAGCAAAGACAGCTTGCCCGTGCGTTTGTGAACAGGTTCTGGAAACATTTCTTTGGATATGGATTCATAAATCCTGTTGATGATATGACAGCAAACGAAAAAGGCTCAAATCCTGAGCTTCTGGATAAGCTTACTGATGAGTTTGTAAGAAGTAATTTCGATATCAAGGCGCTATTCCGGCTGATAGCAAACACAGAAACTTACCAGCTATCTTCAACTCCAAACAGCATTAATATAGATGACAGGATGTTCTTCTCACGGGCAGTACTAAGACCAATGGATGCAATTCAGCTATCAAACTCACTGCTTTCTTCAAGCGGGTATCTTACAACGGGGAAAATGCTGAACAAGACCGATGAAGAGCTAGGCAAGATCAGGTTCAGGATACTCCAGCTATTTGTTTATACTTTTCAGGATGATGAAATGAATGAAGCTGAGGATTTTTCGGGCACAATTACACAGGCTCTCCTGCTGATGAACAGTGATATCACCGAAAAAATTACAGAGAAGAAACCGGGAAATTTTATATCTCAAATTATGAATAAAGAAACTGATCCCGAGCAGAGAATCAACCTGTTATATTTGAACACACTGGGGCGATTCCCAAGTGATGCAGAGATGCAGGCTGCGTTAAAATCCGCGGGTGATAAAGAAGATGCCTATGAAGACCTGCAATGGGCAATGATAAACAGCAGCGAGTTTATATTTAATCATTGAGGACCTCCCCCCCCTGCTCTTTTCCTGTTCCAAAGGAGTCCCCTTTGGAAAGAAAGAGGGAGCAACATAATTGAATTTATTGTCACATACAATAATCTGTGATAATCGAGATAATAAAATTAAATTTATAAATTGTAAATTGAGATCCCCGCTTTCGAGGGGATAAACTTCATGAACAAAACAAACATCAAAGAACATTGCGGATGCAATGACCATAAGGATGAAGTTGAGCTATCGCGCAGGAAATTTCTTTCGCTCAGCATGGCTCTAACAACCGGTCTGATCTTTTCTAAATTCGGGTTTGCAAAGAGTATTGCTGCTAAGAATCCGAATTTATCTTTTATGAATCCGCTGAATGCACAGGCTGATAGCGTTATAGTTTTGTGGCTTGCCGGCGCGCCATCTCAGTTTGAGACATTTTCACCTAAAACAAAGAGCAAAAATGGCGGATCAACTAAGGCAATACAGACGAATATTTCAGGCATAGAGCTCGCTGAAAATCTCCCGCTGCTTTCGCAGCAGATGGACAAGGTTACATTAATAAGAACACTTACCAGCAAAGAAGGTAATCACAACCGCGCAAGCTATTTGATGCATACATCATATCCCCCTACCGGAGTTGTGAAGCATCCCAGCTTTGGGGCAATCACAGCTAAAGAACTTGGCGGAGCAAAGGAGTTTGACCTGCCGTATTTTATCAGTCTAACGGGACCCAGTTACAGCGCGGAGTTTTTGGGAAAAGAATATTCGCCTTACGTGATCAGAGACGTGACCAAACCGCTGCAGAATATCGCAAAGTTCAAAGATGTTGATGATTCACGCTTTGCAGAAAGAATGAAGATATTGAACCAGATGGAAGATTCATTTTTCAAAGAAAAGGGACTGGAAGATATTAAAGAACATCAATTGATATACGAGAAGTCAGTTAAAATGATGAACTCACCTTTAATTAAGGCTTTTGATATTAGTGAGGAACCGGATGTTTTGAGGAAAGCCTACGGTGAAAATGATTTCGGCAAGGGCTGCTTGATGGCAAGAAGGCTTGTTGAAACAGGAGTTAAGTTCGTTGAAGTAACATTAGACGGCTGGGATACACACCAGGATAATTTTACCCGGGTTTCAAATCTGTGTAAAAAGCTTGACCCGGCGTTTTCAACTCTGGTGCAGGATCTCTCTCAAAGAGGGATGCTGGACAGAACACTTGTTTTATGCATGGGTGAGTTTGGCAGGACTCCTGCCATAAATGCAAATGATGGACGTGACCATTACCCCGATGCTTTTGCATGCGCAATTGCAGGCGGCGGAATACGCGGCGGCAGGGTATATGGCGAAACAAATGATGACGGGAATCAGATTGTATCTAATCCGGTGACGCCGGGCAATTTGTTTGCAACGCTTTCACACCAGCTGGGGATAGATTACAACAAAGTGATACATTCGCCTCAAGGCCGTCCATTAAAGTATGTTAATGAAGGCAGTGTGATTGAGGAATTGGTTAGTTGAGATGAGTCGTGAAATAACGGAATGATAGATTCTAAAGATACTCGTGCCACGAAAAACAGGATTAATAAAATTTGTTGATTACAAAAGTTTTTGAAACAAACCTTTACTAATCGGGCACCTATATTCGTGGCACGAGGAGAATAATTTAAAATTATGTTACACAGCTTCTTTTTTCACAGGTGGTCTTTGAGCCTGAATCTCATCAAGCTCGGCAACTAAACCCGCACCAAAATAATGCAGCAGCTCATCACGTGAGCCCTGGTAAAGAGTGGGCCCCTCGCCAAGGCAGGCTGTTAAGCCTTCATCAATTTCTTCAGGGGTCATTAATACTCCATCCATATATGTTACCGGGAACATTGAACAGAAAAATGGTTTTATTTCGTGGTAGTCGATTCCTTTGTTTAATGCAAAACTGTGCAGCATGCATCCCCTGCTTTGGGTATTTAAAAAAATGCAGTAATCTTTTTCTTCATCAAAAGTTGTGCGCATGTATTCGTGTCCCGGGTACTCATGATCGGTAGCTTTTTCGGATTCATCGAACCAGCGCTCAGATTTTATCCCTGTAAACGCTTCGAGCTCATCCTTATACTTCATAACTCGTGCAACATTCTGCATATCAATATCAGCGCCCCACTCGCAGCACTGGTCTTTGCAGAAGGTACACTCCATGCACTTCATAAAATAAGTCAGATCAAAAATATCGGTTTCAACTGAGTGAATAACGGGCAAACCGTGTATACTGGGATAAGAATTCTTAAGCTTTATTACCATATAATATGTTTATATTTAATTTTACTAATTATTTTAAATATTCGTTTTATAAATAGCGTGAATATAATGTCACCCCTTCGGGGTTTTGAATTTGAAAATTACCTATCTACAATAATATCACTCCTTTGGAGTTTTCATAACGGGATTGCTTTCGTGCCCATGACAATCAAGCGACGCGCTCGCAAAAAAACATAATGAGCACCGATATAGTAAGTGCACTCCAAAGAAAAAATCAATAATACCCAAGTTTGTAATTTCGGAAGCCATTGATGGTTTCCTTAGCGCTAACTTTTAATATGGTGGCAACGGGAATCGCTATCAGCGCGCCGAAGGCGCCAAGTATCTGGTTACCAATGAGTATTAATGCTATTATAACTATCGGATTCATCTCAGCACCTTTACTGAAAAGATATGGTTGTATAAAAGCGCTATCAATAATATAAATTACTGTAAAAAGAATAACGATAGGCAGTACCATGTGGAAATCGCCATACTGAATGATCGAAATCAGTATTGCGGGCACTCCACCTACGACAGGACCCGCGTATGGAATTAAATGCCCGGCACCCGCTACCATACCTATAATGATCGCATTATTGACACCCATAATACTTAAACCTATGAAAGAAAGCACACCCAATATGAAGGCATCAAGCAGCCAAGCGCGAACGTAGGAACTTAACTGCTTCTCGATCTTATCAATAATATTGATTGTCATTTCAAAATACCGGTTAGGAACAATGCTTATTACGCCGTTCTTTATTTTTTGCCGGTCACGCAGAATGAAAAATGTTATAAACGGTACAATGATAATGAAAAGCACAGTTGAAACTACGCCTGATATTATATCTTCTGCTTTAGTAAATGAAGAACGTACAGAAGCTTCAATTTCTTTGCCAACATCACCCTTTTTGAGATATGGAACGTTTTTTTCTATCCATTTCTCTGTATCTTTCAGCTTTTCTGATACTCGGAATTCTTTATAAGACAAGGTGAGCGAAGCACTTTGCTCGATAAATGCCGGGGCAATTTTATTGAAAGCAAAGTATATCGAGATCCCGATGATAAAATAAACCACGAGAATTGAAACGGATCTTCCGAGTCCGAAACCCTGGATAAAATCTACAAAAGGATTCAGTACCAGCGCAAAAAGCAGGCACATAACAAGGGCAATGAAAATATCTGTAAAGAAAGCGACAAATGCAGCAATTATGATTAATGGTATCAGCAGAATGAAGATCTTTGCAACACCGCTTAGCGGTTTAACAGGATCGTTAACTGACCCTGAGTACCTTTCTTCATTTTTTCCAGCTTTCATATTGTAAATTTAATGATATTAATCGGCTTTTTCACGGATAATTTCATTAATGATATCATACTCAAATCCTTTGCGCGCAAGTGTTTCATATATCTTTTGTTTAGCCTTTTGCTTTTCGAGCCCCTTGAGTTTAGGTTTCAATTTACTGTAAATTTTCAGAGCCATTTTCTTTTCATCTTCATCAGTAAGATATTTTTCAATTGCGGTTTCACTCACCTGTTTGGATATTCCCTTTTCAAAGAGCTTTTGCTGAAGCAGGCGCTTGCCTGCAGGCTTATTTTTAATTTTTTCGGTGATCAGCTGCTTTGCGAATTCTTCATCGTTAATTAATCCAAGCTCATTTAAGTGATGTATGACTTTATCAGTAATGGCCGGAGATATATCTTTGCTTTTAAGCTTCTTTTTTATTTCCGCAGCAGTGCGAATGCGGTATGAAAGATAATCGAATGATATTTTTTTGCCGTAAATGTATTCATCAAATTCGCGGATCTCTGTGAGTCTATTTTCGGTCAGCTCATCACCAGAGGCAATGCCGAATTTGAGGATGGTGTCATCATACAGACCGCAATAGAATTCACCTGCGATATAAAGATTATACCGTTTGTTGTTCTTTTTCTGTTTTTCTAGTTTGGTGATGAGCATTAAGCTAAAAGTGTTGTTGTTGAACCAGGATTAATTCACTTATATTCAACGCCTTGAATACAAAAAGAGACGTCCCAGCGGGACGTCTCTGCAAAAGATTTTTATCTCTGGTGCAATACTTACTTCTTGGCGGCCTTTTCTTTAGGTTTGGCTTCGCCATTTGTTCCATTTGTTCCTGCAGCCGGCACTTTTGGTGATGATTCTGCGGTTACATCCATTCCCATAGCTTCGCGTACTTCGTTGTTAAGCTTTGCAAGAAGTTCAGGATTCTCAGTCAGCATGTTCTTCACACCTTCTCTGCCCTGCATACGCTGCTCATTATAGCTGAACCATGCACCGGCTTTCTTGATAATTTCCATATCAACGGCGGTATCAACAAGATCGCCGAGTTTAGAAATACCTTCGTTGTAGATAATATCAAATTCAACTTCACGGAACGGCGGGGCAACCTTATTTTTAACAACCTTTACTTTTGTTCGGTTACCAATTACATTTGTGCCGTCTTTAATCTGCGCGATGCGGCGTACATCCAGCCTGACTGAAGCGTAAAACTTAAGCGCTTTACCGCCTGTTGTTGTTTCAGGTGAGCCAAACATGACGCCTATCTTATCGCGGAGCTGGTTTGTGAACATTAATGAAATATTAGATTTCGATACGGCTGAAGTAAGCTTACGCAAAGCCTGTGACATTAAACGTGCCTGCAGCCCCATGTGCGAGTCACCCATTTCGCCTTCAATTTCAGCTCTTGGCGTAAGTGCAGCAACGGAATCAACAACAATAATATCCAGTGCGTTACTGCGAACAAGCGTTTCCACTATTTCAAGAGCCTGTTCACCGTATTCCGGCTGCGATACCAGCAGATTCTCTACATCAACTCCAAGTTTTTTAGCGTAACCTGTATCAAGCGCATGCTCAGTATCTATGAAAGCGGCGAGTCCTCCTCTTTTCTGCGCCTCGGCAATTATATGAAGACAGATGGTGGTTTTACCCGATGATTCAGGTCCGTATATTTCAATAATTCTTCCGCGGGGCACACCGCCAACACCTAAGGCTGCATCAAGAGAAATTGAGCTTGTTGAAATAGCATCAATTTTAGTAATAACACCGTCACCAAGCTTCATTATGGAGCCTTTGCCGTGTGATTTTTCTATCTGGTCAATTGCAATTTGTAAGGAGCGCAGTTTTTCGTTATCTGCCATTTTGGGTAAAACCTTTCTATAGTTTTTTTATTGCTGAATTTCCAAACTATACAAATCCCGCAATTTGCAGGTATGGAAACAATGTGTTGTTTGTGATTTCAGCGAATATAATTAATTAATACTTATTTTAATAAACAAAAATAGGGGTAAATTACAGGCTATGTGTATCATTGAATGATATTTTTTTGTGGGAGTAGAATTAACTTAGCATTACACCAATAAATGCTGTTTCTTCTGAACATAGATCCTCGCCGATGCGGGGATTAAACTAAGCGTAAAATTTCTTCTTGAGCCAGAACGCGGCGTTAACAAGAAGTATTAATGCGGGGACTTCTACTAACGGTCCAATGACACCTGCAAACGCCTGGGGACTTGAGATACCAAAAACCCCAATACTTACAGCTATAGCAAGCTCAAAATTATTGCCTGCGGCAGTGAAAGATAAGGCGGCGTTCTGGCTGTAATCAGCACCTAGCCACCTGCCAACAAGGAATGTGATGAAGAACATAATTATAAAGTAAATAAGCAAAGGTATTGCTATTCTCACAACGTCCATC
>JBHEKV010000183.1:0-9594 GCA_041859235.1 Ignavibacteria bacterium
CTCATGCAGGGTGAGCACTCAAGCGCGCGGTAAAATATAAGCTGTTTTGTACTCAAAGGACCGTATCTAACAGGTGATTCGGGTCCGAAAAACGCTATTACAGGCTTGTTTAAAGCCGAGGCAATATGCAGCGGACCGCTATCGTTGGTAATTAAACATTCAGACCCCGCTATTAACGAAAATAACTCATTTACACTTAACTTACCTGCTAGATTTGTAATGTTCCCATTATTCTTTAGTTTATCAAAAATTGCAGTTACATAATTTGTTTCATCCTGCGAACCGGTGAGAGTAATATTGTATTTCCCAACAGCGGAAAGTTCATCAATTAGTTGTACAAAGTACTCAGCCGGCAGCCTGCGCTCATATGCCATTTTGCTGGCATTAGGATTTATGACGATGTAGGGTGAAGCAATAGTTGAGAATGTTGTTTCTTCGAAAAGGAACGCCCTGTGTGTCTCCCCATTTAAGGGGGAGACGGCATTTACCAGATTGAGGAAATTATCGCGGGTATGAATATGATCGTTGAACTCAACCGTGTTTGTAAACAAACGGCTTCGCCTGTTTTTGCGGTTATCAAACCCGATACTATGTTTTGGTTTAATAAACCTGTTTATTAATGCTGAATAATAAGTAAAGAATTCAAAATCATATACCAGGTCAAAGTTTATTTTCCTGAGAGTTTTAATTAGTTTAATTGTATCAATAAAAAATTTTACAGGATTTGAAAGCTTGATCGTAAGGATATTATCAATATTCCCTATAACTGTTAGCACTTCACGGTTTGATTCAAAGCTGAGGTAATGCAGCTTCGCTGCGGGATAATTTTGTTTAACCATATTTACCGCTGGTGAAGTTAGTATTATACTTCCCATTCCCCAGAATTTTATGGAAAGAATGTTACCCGGATGTTTGGGATAAGCTGCCTGCGGGTTATTGGTTTTGCCAAACAGGAAACACATTATCCTGCCGATGTATTCATCGGCGTATTTCATTAACGGGATGTTCAAAAGGAATCTTCTTCTGATTTTATTTTTTCAATTTTCATGAACAATATGAATGTCTAATTTATTTTGTTCTTTTTGTCTTGACACAAAAAGAACCAAAAAAGTCAAGGCTGACGAAAAACGTCTAAAACTTTTCGAACGCAATAGACGCAAAAAAAACTCGTCACGCCTTGCTGCGCACCATAGGTGCGATTTGCGTGACTCAAACAGTTTTTTGCTTTTTATTTATGCGTTCTCAAGTTTTTACACGCCGTTTTTCGCAGGCCGTTTAAAAGCGTATAAATTTACCAAACTCATCAAGACTCTTGAGAACTTTGCTTTCAATGCCACCCCCCTCTGGGATATCGAATATTCATAAATACATTTGAAACCGTCATTCATTCCATTTAGGCAGCCTTTCATCCCCCCTTCGTATGAAGGGGGGACTAAGGGGGGTTTATTCTTGAAATTTTCAATCATTTTAACTTCATTTTATATAATGCGGTGAAGCTTACGCCGCGGTTGCGGTCAGAGCAGAAAATTACAGTGCTGTCATTATCCGCAAATACAGGGAAGTAACACATTTGTTTTCCGGATGTTAGCGGGTAATGTTTCCCCGTGGAAGGATCTTCAATAATTATCACCCCGTTTTCTGAATAACATTCAATAGTTTTGCTTTTGTTTAATGAGCGAACTTTCAGCTTTAATCCCGAAGCATCTCTTTGAATTCCAGTTGTTATATCAATAATTTTTTGTTTCGGTACTTTTTCCACAATGGTTTCAAATGCAATGTGCTGTGAATCAATCAGTACAGGATAAAACACATTTTCCTTATCATACCCAAAGCCGAAGTTTGAACGAATTACGAATTTATTATTAACGCATTCTGTCCAAACAAGTCTGCTGCCAAATGCCGAAGGCATTGAGACCAGGTAATTGTTTTCTGTGCTGATATATTCAGCTTTATCGTCAATTGGTTTATTCAGGCTGTAAGAAAGAATTGTTAACGCAACAACGTGCACACCGCCTATTGCAAGTAGCCGCATGGTACGTTTATTAAAGAGTTTTATCCCGTTTGCTTCAAGCAGTATTTTTATATTTACCGTAAAAAATATTAATAGACCTATCAGTTTTACATATGCGAAAATATTATAAGGTGAGCCTTTAAACGCATTGGTTAAATAAATCTGAATATGCGAATTCATCGTAAACATAAGCAGAACAAGTGAGGCAGCCGAAAAATATTTCTTTTTATCAGTAAAGTGTTTAAACAAAATAACCGCTGCGGGAATAAGAACCACAAACTGGTATGATGCGTTCACCGGCAACAGAAGAAGGCATGTTATGCAGAAAAGAGAAAGCTCAAGTTTTAAGTTATCCCTGGATGACTTTAATACCGATATAGCCAAGGTTAATATGAGAAATATATATGTGTACTTTAATATATAGAATGCAAATGTGCTTTCAAAAATCGGCGCGGGATTCAGCATCGGTTCATAGCTGAACCAGCGGTGCAGGAGCGAGAGCCATGACTGGTACTCCGCCGCGTAAACTATGCCAACCCACGCATCACCGAGCCTTGGCATAATTGTTGTAAAATAGAACCAGTTCAGATCAAACCCCGTAAGTAATACAACCGGAACATATATCAGAGCTGTAAAAACTATCGTGTAAACTAGAAGCTTATACTTCTTCTTAAATATGAAAAGAAAAATGAAAAATATAGTGTAGAATTTAAGTACTATGCTGAGCGCAATAAACAACGCGGATAGAATATCTTTATCCTGCTGCATAAAGTACATTCCCAAAAGCAGGAAAAGCAGCACAAGCAGGTAAACCTGCCCGAACATAAAGTTATTCGCTAATGCGAATCCGGAAAGGAAAAAAATCAGGCCGCATTTGAAGAAATCAAGCTGGGTTATTTTTGCAAGTATTGCGATGCAGGCAAGCAATACAAGCAGGTTAAATATATTCCACCAAAGCTTCGCATCAAGCGGCGTTAGCTTCGCTATAGGAAGCATTATAAGCGCAGTGAGCGGAGGATATGGTGTGTACGATACGATCTGGTCATTAATGCCGTACATCAAAAGCTGGCGGTTGAATTCAACGTTATCATAGGCTGTTTTCATATCTTTGCCATCTAAGTACATATTAGATGATACATAGTAGTTGGGGAAATCTGTGTTGATTTTTTGAACAGAGGGTATGAATACGGAGTATATAAATACTCCGGTGAGGATTATGAACAGCGAAAATGATAGTATTTTGTTTTTAGTTGATTGCAAATTGTTTTTAAACCCCCATCTATGATAAGGGAGCAGTTAAGAAAATCCATTAATTGAAAGCAATCGCTCTTCGGGCTTTACTCCCCCCTTCGTACGAAGGGGGGACGATATTTTTCTTTAAAGATCATTTACAATTAATAGTGTTTTCTATCTAATACAATTATCATAGATGGGGGTTCATTTCTTCTTCATAACAATAATGAAATGATCGCCCATTTGGTTGAAAATCGGCAGTCCCATAAAAATTTCATCAAGCTTCATCCATAATTTTACCAGCGGTCTGAGCCTGTTATAAATGCCAAGCAGATACGGTGGGGGAGTCTTTAGACCAAGGGAGTATAATTTTACCCTGGTAAAATTGCGGCTGAAAGCCGCGGTGAATTCACCCGGTGTGAAGTAGTATGTTAGCACCTTTTCACCATTTAGCTCCGCCATTATCCCGTTTTTTCTGAATCTGCGAAAAGCTTCGCCAAACTTAAGGGTTATTATATAATAGAATATCTCCCACGGACATATTTTATTCATAACTACAGCAATAAATAGTCCGTTTGGCTTAAGCTTTGCTGCGAGATCACCGGAGAGTTTAGAAAAATCGCTTATGCAGTTAAGTCCCCCGAAGTTTGAAACAACAGCATCAAAATCATTTTCAGCAATTGTAGATATCTCATCAAAAGATCTTACTTCTGCTTTTAAGCTTATTTTTGCCTTTTGCATTTTCACTTTTGCCTGAATTTCATTAATCATCTCATCGCTAATATCCGTTGCCAGTACATTATATCTCTTATCCGCCAGAAACACAGCATCAACTCCCGTGCCCGCGTTAAGTTCGAGTATATTGCCGCCCTTCGGGATATATTTTAAGTACACTCCGTGTACGAGTTTGCGCATCCATTGCAGAATGGGGTTTTGGTTATCGCGCGCGTCGTAGCCCGATGCTATGGCGTTAAATGCGGATTTGGTATTTTGTGTTGTTGTGTTAATATTAATAAATAGATGAATGCAATTACGTTGATTGAATATGCTTCGTTACTTTCTTTTGAACGATCAAAAGAAAGTAACCAAAGAAAAATCGCCCGCTGTTGAAAATTGCCTGAAATTATTTTCGCCTTACGGGAAAAGAACTCATCCGGCTTGTTGCGCACCATAGGTGCGATTTGCCGGATTCAAACAGCTTTTCCCGTGTTGTATCTGCTCAAATAATTTCCGGGCGGCAATTTTCAAAGGCGGGATAATTATTATGGAAATAAATGAAAATTAAAGCATCTCCTTGTATGTTTATTTAGTTATACTCATCATTAATCTTGATATTTTTGCTTTCAGCAGAGTCTTGCTAAGTGAAGTAAATGAAGATGTCCCGTTCACTTTCATTTTAAAATAATTCAGTTCGTTCACCATGTAGCGATTTGCGTGTTTGTAGAAATTTTTTGAATACCTTCCTTTAAAATCAAGGTCACGATCTGTACGCTGGTGCCACTGTTTATCGGTAACGAGCCTTGATTCAACTTCAGTATAAAACGGTGTTCCTTTAATAGGATACGCTACAGTTGTTAAAAATATATCGGGGTTGGAATCCTTTAAGTGTTCTGTGGTTTCAATGATATCCTGTTTTCTTTCGCCCGGGTAGCCAAGCATTATGAATGTCCCCGCTTCGATCCCGTGTTTACGGGTGAGCTTTATCTTCTCGCGCGTATCGGTGGCGCTTACGCGCCTGTCCATCAGGTCTAACACATGCTGCGAACCGGACTCAGCCCCTATCCACAATCTAAAGCATCCAAGCTGTTTTAAAATTGTTATTACTTCTTCGTTGAGTCTATCGCTTCGTGAGATGCATTCGAATTTTATTTTGATACCTCGTTCATTAAACACATGCAAAAGTTTTGTAAGCCACTTGTGTGATACTGTAAATACATCATCAACAAACCAAAGCATATCAGGATTGTAGTTTGCTATGATGTACTCTATTTCATCAGCAGTTTTTTCGGGTGAGCGTCTGCGGTAACTTACGCCGTAAACTGTATGTGAGCACCACTTGCAGGTATATGGACAGCCGCGCATTGTGTTAATGCTTACCGAGCTGTACCCGTGAGCATTTTTCCACGCATCCAGATATAACGATAGATCAACCGCCTTGCGGTCAGGAAACGGAAGTACATCGATATCCTTAATTTTTTCACGGGGCGGATTTTTTACAACTGAACCGTTTTGTTTAAAATATATTCCGTTCACTTTGCTTAAGTCTGCTCGAGGGATTGACAGCTCCCTGCATAACTGAAGCATAGTTTCTTCGCCTTCGCCTTCAACAATGATATCGGCCCCGTAGTCAAGGAATTCAGATGCATGGAACGGCGGCTCGGGTCCGCCTAAGATTATTTTACTGCTCTTCAATTCATCGCTTTGTCTTATGTAGTTTATCAGAGGAAGTACGTTGAGCTTCGTCATTAAATTGCAGTAAATGGCGATTATATCCGGCTTTTCAGCCAGCAGGGCTTTTTTCTGCTCTTCAAATGATCTGAAAGTTGAGTCATATACCGTTGCATCAAATCCGTGCTGCTTAAGAAAAGCTGATATATATAGTATACCCAATGGCACATAGGGTTTCATGATCCTAATTTCATTGGGATCGGATTTCAGATAATAGCCGTGTGTGAGAAAAATTTTCAAATTATTTTATTGTAAATCTAAACGGAACCACTCCGTAATATTTAACAGGTTTATTGTTAATTGTGCCAGGTGAAAACTTCAGCATATATATCACACGTTTAACTTCATCAAAAAAAACCCACACTCCTTTTAATTCTGTAACTGTTTCAATAATACCGGAAGTATCAATTAAACATGTTGCATATACATATCCATCGGCACAAACCTGATTTGGCCATTCAAGTTTGGCAAAAACTTCGGAATAATTCAGGCAAACGGGAGCTTCGTTGGTTTCAAAAGTTTCTGCATATATGTATGTTGAATCATGCAAAAAATATTCAATCTGCTTCTGTGAAAAGACATTAACACAAATAATTAGTATAAAGCATATTGGTATGAAGTATATTTTCATAACACTAAAGCTCCATTATTATTCTAAGATTTTCTTCAAGTCTTTCCCTGCTGGTTTTACTCAGTCGGCCAACTCTGTTCGTTAGTCTTTTATTATCTATTGCTCTTAACTGGTCCACCAGTACTGCCGATCTTTTTTTTAAGCCGCCTTCGTTTTTTGCAAGATTAACGCGCAGTATTTCAGCACCTTGAATTACATTAGTTGTTAACGGACATACTAATGTTGAAGGATGGAAATTATTCAGAAGGTCAGTTTGTACAATTACAACAGGGCGTATTTTACCGGGCTCTGTCCCGTTCGTGGGATTCAGATCAGCTATCCATACATCAAATCGTTTCAGCGGGGTTTTCATATTATAGTAAGACTATGATATCTTTTCAAATTCCTTCAGAATTTCCATTGAGTCCGCGCTGACAAGCAGTGATTCTTCGAACATCTTTTTCCTCAGCATGTTCTTATTATTCACCTTATTGTAAAAATCCACTGCTTTGTTGATATAAGAATTCCTCGGGATATTGAGCTTTTTCACAACTTTTTCAGTATCCCTGTAGATATCTTCCTTAAGTTTTAATGAGAGATTTTTCATTTCGGCTTAACTTTGATTAGTATATACTATTAATATATACCAATATTAATTAATTTTCAATGCAGGCAATAAATATAAAACGGTTTAATATTCCGGTGCAAATAACAAATCTAAATAACGGTTTAAGCTAGAACTTATGACTAATATTATTGTTATGTTTGTATGTTAGTTAATTTACAATAAATAAATTTATTTATGAAATATATATTATTATTACTCCTGGTTTCAATCATTTCAATTGTCAGTTCATGCAGTGATGATACAACAACAAATAATCCGGGCGTACCGCCGGGTACTGTAATGTACTCGGCTGATTCGATCAGCGTATGGCTCAGCTCAACCGGTTTTGCAAGGGATTCAGTTTCATACTCAACTTCAGAAACCGGCAGCGTTAAGGTTGAATTTACAATTCAATCAAATGTTGATACGCCAAGTGCTTACGGTAAGTTCGGTTTCTACACTAACGCAACTCCTTCTGTGCCGTACTATCCCGATATATACGCGCCAAGGGATGAGCCGTTTTCGACAAACCTGAGCTTCGCATCGGGCAGCACGTATTTTGCTTTTATGGTGCAGCTTAATAATTATCTGCCAACCTTTTCCAGGTATGTAAGATTGAAGAGCGTAAAGGTTACCAAGCAGTAGAAGTAAAAAAAACATTCCAGATCCCCGCCTGTGCAGTGTGGAGTTTGAGAATGAGGGTGGTTATATAATAGAAATATCCGGTCTTAAGCCGGATATTTTTATAAGTACCGTCATACTTAACTTACCTATTTTCCTCTTTCAGGATTCTGGTGGTACAGCAGCAGGGCAAAGTGTCCCGTTGTGCTGCCGGTTTTGAATTTATCGACTGTAACCGTGAATTCGTACTGCTCGAATTCCTGCGGGTCAAGCCTTATGACCGGCTTATCATCTGAGTATTCGTCAACAAATTCCCATTCATTGGTTTTGGAATTCTTTTTGTAAACCGTGACCTTCAGTTTTTCTATGCGCCTGTCGCCAAGCACCATTACGTCATAATCAAACGCGGGATCAAGATAACGCCAGATGGTTTTTTTGCCTGTGTTCACCAGCAGGTCAAATGTCATATTAACAATTTCCTGGTTGCGCTGGTCTTCAAGCTCAATTACTTTCCCCGAAACCGTCTCCAGGATATCCTGCATTGTTGTGGCTGACTGGCTGTAAACGCGTGGTGAAAAGAGGAACAGAGAACTTATAATTATTGCTGTGGTAATTAAATATTTCATGGTAAAATCCTTTTTAATTTGTGATAAATTAGCTGTTTTATATTATATGTTCAATGGAGTGAAAATGTTTCAGGTGACCCCACCCGAAAACGCACCATGGGTGCTTTTTCCCCTCCCTTAGAAACAAGGCTTTCAGCCCGAAGGGAAGGGTTTATTACTTCACCAGCTTTTTTTCGTAATCCTTTACGAAAAACCTTTTGCCTTTGGTGATTATGGTATGACCTTCTGATTCAAGAGTTTTTTGCTGTTGTTTGATTCCGCCCGGGTACTTTGGGTTTAACTCGCCGCCATTCTTTAATGTGCGCCAGTACGGGGTAATACGTTTTCTTCCGAGGTCACGGGATTCTTCAGCGGCGTATGATGATATCCACGCGAAGATGCCGGTTGTTATGGGACAACCCGCATCAGCTTTATGCCGCCGGGCAATTTTTTCACGCATGATATTTATTGTATTCAGCTTACCCTTTGGCACTTTCTGCATCAGCTCGTTTACTTCCGGAGGCGATGGTATTGCCAGGGTATTTGCTTTGAATTTAGCTATTTGTTTTGGATTAAGCTTAACTACTTTAGGAAGATCTCCCGTAGTGTTAAGTTTTTCATTCCATGTTTTATGTGCCATAATTAATTCCGCAGGTATTGTATGAACTTTATTAGTATTTTATTACTTTTTGGAAAGCATTATTTTAAATGAATTTCCTGAATTCAAATTTAATTATTATTTAAAGATATAAATGTACAAAATATTTTTCATTTTATTTTTCGGCCTGTTTTTACAGAACGCAAACGGACAAGGCAAGCTTGAAATATCTCATTTAACGGGTGATTTTTATATTTATACTACGTATGTTGATTATGAAGGTACGCCTTACCCATCAAACAGCATGTATGCTGTAACTCCCGAAGGCGTTATTATGATAGATACACCGTGGGATACTCTTCAGGTTAAACCTCTGATTGATTCAATTAAAGCCAGGCACGGCAAAGATGTAGTTATGTGCATCGCGACTCACTTTCACGATGACAGAACAGGCGGGTTTGATATATTAAAACGGCTTGGCGTTAAGACATACTCAACCCGGCAAACATATGAGCTGTGTAAGGAAACAGGCAGGCCGCTTGCGGAATATATTATTGCGGCAGATACAATGTTTAATATTGGGGGAATGGAATTTGAAACATTTTTCCCCGGTGCGGGACACGCCCCTGATAATATAGTGGTATGGTTTCCTAAAGAGCAAATATTATACGGCGGATGTTTTATCAAGAGCACAGATGCAAAAGGACTAGGTAATCTTTCACACGCAGATATAAAGAGCTGGGTTATTGCCGCAGAAAAAGTGATGGGGAAGTACCCCGATGCAAAGTATATCATCCCCGGACATGAGGGCTGGCGGGATCTTGGCAGCCTGAAGTATACATATGAGCTGCTAAAGGAAGC
>JBHEKV010000011.1:0-5581 GCA_041859235.1 Ignavibacteria bacterium
ACCATCACTATTTCATGACCGGCTTTGCCTTCATATGTAAAAATATTTTCGACTGTCGTAATGTACTTCAGATTCGTAATTTCCTGTTTAGTTTCTTCAAGTATTTCGCGCTTCAAAGCATCAATGCTTCGTTCTCCAAACTCTATCATACCGCCTAATGGCCTGTAGAATTCATTTTGTTTAACTGAATCAACCCCTTTTGCTGCCAGTATTCTGCCGTTATTACTAAATAGGCATATTACCAATGGACGGGTAAATTCATGCCATTTTTTTATCATTTCACAAAACTTATAGTTATGCCGTCATCTATTGGAACCAAAAGTGATTCTACCCTGCTATCTTTAGCTACAAGTTTATTGTACTCAATAATTCCCAAAGCACCCGGCCCGGGATTTGGTTCAATAACCTCTCCCCTGCGCAAAGTATTATCAGTAATTATAAGTCCGCCCGGTCTTACCATATTGATTACTTTATTGAAATAATTCACACAGTTTTCTTTATCTGCATCAATGAAAACCAGATCAAACGTACTGCCTGTAAGAATATCAAGTGATTCAATTGCTTTACCCAATTTCAGGCTAATTTTGCCGTCAAGACCCGCTTTTTTGAAATTGCTTAATGCCTCATCTGCATGTGCTTTGGTAAGCTCCAGTGTAGTTACACTGCCTTCCGGCGGCAAGGCTCTTGCCATCCAAATTGTGCTGTAACCCGTGAGTGTGCCGATTTCCAATACATTCTTCGCGCCAATCATTTTAATGAACATACCCAGCAGTTTACCCGTTTCGGGTGATACCTGAATAAGCGGTATCTTCTTTGCTTCAGTATCAGTTACGATCTGTTTTAACAACTCATCTTCCTGTATAAAAGTATCAGTAATATATCTATACAGTTCTTCTGTTAATGGTACACCCTTCATTTGATTTCAGATTATTGGATTTCTAAATAACAATTTTCATTTCACGTTTCACATTCCAGCGCTTTTTGCTGGTCCCGCGCTTATGCTTAGCGGGATCACGTTTCACAATTTTAAAAACCGCTCCCCGCGCCAAATATCAGCGGCATGTTCTTGCCGTTCATAATGACCATTTTGGAATTCTGGCTTTTGCCAAGCTCAAGAGTTGCTTCAATACCTTTTAACTGCAGAACCTGGTCAGTGATACTTTGCGAAACTATCCTGTTATAATCGGCAATACCCTGGGCTTCTACTCTTTTACGCTCTGCTTCCTGCTTTTCTTTCTGCAATACATAAACCATCTGCTGCGCGCGCTGTTCTGAAGCTATCTTTTCATCAATTGCTTCTCTTACTCTTTCAGGCAGTTCAACATTCCTTAACAAAACGCGCTCAAGAATAATCCCCCGCCCGTTAAAGGCACTCTCTAAATTTTTCGTCACATTGCTTACAAAATCTTCACGTTTTGTCGAATAAATATCTGTTGCCGCGTACCCTACCGATACATCCCTTAAAGCTGTTCTGATAGCAGGTCTGACAATTTTTTCAGAGTAATCCGTACCAATTGTCCTGTAAACCTGTGGCGCATCTGATTCACTTAATCTGTACCAAATCGTCAGATCCAGTTTCAGGGTCAATCCGTCACTTGATAAAGTTGAAATAGCATCATCATTTTTCTGTTGACCTTCATCCTGTATTGAGCTCATTGTATATGCCTGAGTTTTTATATCCATGTACTCAACGTTCACTAAAGGATTCACTATATTCAATCCGCTTGGAAGTGTTTTATCCTGAACGCTACCAAACAAGAGCTGTACTCCTACTTCTCCAGGGCCAACCTGAGCTATACTTGAAAGTATGACTGCAATAAAGATCCCGATAAATGCCGCATTGCGTATAACCGAGAACAGCTTTTGTGTTGCTGTATTCGGTACATTTTTCCGCAGCTGATTTACAACCAATGCAACAATCAATAAAAAAATTATCAAGGCTATCATGATGATTTCCTCCTATGTAATTTAATAAAACAAAAATGGATTAATATTATACAATATTAATCCATTTATAGTTAAAAAACCCCTGCAAAAATAAATCTCGGATTTAGAAATGCAGGCTAAATATATGCCTTTTTGAGTACTTCAATCATTTCATTATGTACAGTTTTTCCGTTAGATGCCAGTATTTGTTTATCATAAACAGAATACTTCCCGCCTATAAAATTTGTCACTTTTCCGCCAGCTTCAAGCAATATCAGGTAACCGGCTGCAACATCCCATGCATTCAGATTAACTTCCCAGAAGCCTTCAAATCTGCCTGCAGCAAGGTAACAAATATCAAGCGCTGCTGAACCAAGTCTGCGTATGGGCAGACCCAGTTTTATAAAATTCACAAAGTGATCTATACAGTGATCATAGTTATCCTTAGAGCCGTAAGGAAAGCCTGTAACAAGCAGGCTGTCTTTAAGAAGTTGGGTATCACTTACTGATATTTTTTTATCATTCAGAAATGCCCCTTTGCCCTTTTCAGCATAGAATCTCTCCCGGGTTTTGGGTGACTGCACTACGCCAAGTAAGATCTCTCCTTTGTATTCTACTGCTATTGATACACAGAATATAGGTACCGAATGCGCATAGTTAACCGTTCCGTCAATCGGATCTACAATCCACACATAATCAGATTTTTTGTGCTGATCTCCGCCTTCTTCGCCCAAAACGTTGTGTTCAGGAAAAGCAGTATGAATAATTTCAATTATCTTCGCTTCGCATTTTTTATCAACCTCAGTAACCAGGTCGCTGTAATCCTTTTTCCTGCCTATCTCAAAGTCTTTTTCAAAGTATTCAAGCTGTAACTCAGCTGCTGCTTCCGCTGCACTGAACATCACTTCTTTTAATTTATCTCTATTTTCCATTTCTTTAATTATAACAATTCATTCAGCGTTTTGTTTCCGCTGTACAACCCTGTTTAAACTAAAAAAGCATCCTGCCTTTTACAGCAGAATGCTTTTTATTGTTAATTAACCATTTGAATTATATAATCTTCAAATTTATTGCGCTGCTTCTTCTTTTGGCGCAGCTTCCATTACGTCGTCAATCTTGAAATCAACTTCTTCCTTTACGTCAACAGCAGTTTTTGTTCTGTCAACAACATCAGCCAGAGTGAATTTTTTAAGTTTGAACTTGGTTACGTAAGCATCAATTTCAGCTTCGTCTTTATCTTTAAGGTATTCAAGAACTGAAAGTACTATTTTCTTGGATTCTTTATCAAATTCTATTACTTCAGCCATGAATTCATCGCCTGTCTTAAAAAGCTCCGAGAAGTTCTTTACAGGTGTAACTGATAGCTGTGAGGCCGGAATGAATCCGTCAACAACCGCAGGCAGCTCAACTATAATGCCCTTTTCAATTGATTTAAGCACCTTGCACTTAGCTTCTGTGCCGGGTTTGAATTCATCTGTCAGCTTTTCCCATGGATTATCGGTAAGCTGTTTATGTCCTAAAGCGATCCTCTGGTTTTCAACATCAATACCAAGTATCATCACTTCAATTTCATCGCCTAATTTAACAAAGTCTTCAATGTTGAATATCTTCTTTGTCCATGAAAGGTCTGAAATATGAATAAGTCCGTCAACGCCTTCTTCAAGCTCAACAAATACGCCGAAGTTTGTAATATTGCAAACTTTGCCTTTGTGCCTTGAATTAACCGGGAAGCGGTCAAGCAGTGACTGCCAAGGGTTAGGTGTAAGCTGTTTTATTCCAAGTGAAAGCTTCTTTTCATTCTTATCAAGGCTAAGTACAACAGCTTCAATAACCTGTCCCATGGTAACAACCTGGGTTGGATTGGTGATATGCTGGGTCCATGACATTTCTGAAATGTGAATTAAGCCTTCAATGCCTTTTTCAATTTCAATAAATGCGCCGTAATCTGTAATTGATACAACCTTACCTGAAACTTTATCGCCGATCTTAAGCTTTTCTTCGATATTTTCCCATGGATGCGGCTGCAATTGTTTTAAGCCAAGCGTAACGCGTTTTTTATCTTTATCGTACTCTAGTACCTTTACTTCAATTGTTTCATCAAGATTTACTACATCTGACGGGTGATTTATCCTGCCCCATGAGAGATCAGTGATATGGATAAGACCATCTACACCGCCAAGATCAACAAACACACCGAAATCTGTGATAGCTTTTACGGTCGCGCTCATTACCTGACCTGATTCAAGTGTAGCGAGGAGTTTACCTCTCTGCTCTGACATTGATTCTTCTATCAGTACCTTGTGTGAAACAATTATATTTTCGTTGGGGTGATTTATTTTCAGTATCTTGAAATCAAGCATTTTATTCACGTACACATCGTAATCACGGATAGGTTTTGTATCTATCTGTGAACCCGGAAGGAACGCATTGATTCCGCCGAGATCAACAACAAATCCGCCTTTAATTCTGCGGACGCATTTACCCTGTATAACTGTATCGTTCTCTTTTGCGGCTGTGATCTTTTCCCAGTTGCGGATAATATCAGCGCGTTTGCGCGAAAGTACAAGCTGTCCTTCACGGTCTTCGATCTTTTCCACAAAGATCTCAACTTCATCGCCGATTTTGATATTATCGGGGTCGGGGAACTCATCAATTGAGACCCTGCCGTCTGATTTAAAGCCAATATCAATTAAAACATCATTACCTGAAATAGCAACAACTTTTCCTTTTGCTATTTCATTTTCCTTTATTACGTTAAAGGTTTTTTCGTAAAGCTCAATATATTTTTTGAACTCTTCTTCGCTGTAATCTTTTGCTACAAAATCCTTGGTTTTGATAACAGGCGGTTTTACTTCTTCAATCGTGCCATTTGCATTGGGTGTATCTGTTGGTGAAGTCATCGTTTATTAAAATCTCCGTTAAAAATAAATTAAATTAATAAAATTCCCCAAACCGCGTTCTTTTAGCGGCTGGAGCGTTAGTTCAAAATCCACTCCGGTTTTTGTTCAAAAATTTCGTGGAAAGACTACAAATATGCCAATTTTTTGGGAGAGTTTCAAGGCAGGGAAAGTATCACATAAAGGAGCTTAAGCTTGTGTTAATTATAAGCTTGAATTACCTTATTCACCCGTTCTATGAATCTGGCATCATTGGATGATTCCATTAATTTGTTTAAAAATGGAAGAGATGATGTGTCTTTTGCCTTCTCCAAAAGCCCCAAAACTACCCCTTGAGTGCTTCTGGGGGTATCAAACAATTTACTATTTAAGAATTCGATGACCTTTGGGTCATTCAGGTGATCACTTAACCCGTTTATGGCAACATTGCGGACCCTTGCAGTACTGCCGGTTTCTCCGTACTTCAAAAATACATCCTTCGTGCGGGGATCCTTTGATTTGGCAAGAGCAGTAAGCACACTTCTGCGGATAATATCTACGTGTGAATCTATTTCAATGTACGGAATAACCGCATCAAATATTTTATCTTTATCCAGAATATCCGAGAGCGCAGTCACAGCATCCGCTGCAGAGTAGTAGCTTGTTTCATTTGTAATCAGATTAGTAAGGAAGTATTGCAGCACAGCAGTGTTTTCTTTTTCTTCAGGGTGATTGTTTAACAAAGTCCCAAGCTGAAGCAGGTATGTTCTTCTAACGCG
>JBHEKV010000228.1:0-8138 GCA_041859235.1 Ignavibacteria bacterium
TGACATTTGTTTAATGCGGTGTCCCATAATCCACCAGACGCCAAGTACGCCAACCAGCGAATTAAACAAGGCTATCCAAAGGCCTGAAAAGCCGAAGTTCCACCCCACCTGCCCTGCAAAACCGATAAAGAGTACCGCAGAAAAATACGCGGTGCCGTAAGTAAAGGCTGTCATCCATGCGCCTATTTTTCCGCCGCCAAGAAAGTAATCGTTGAATGATTTTGTTTTCTTCATTCCTACTATTCCGGCAGCAATAATTGCCATGCAGAAAAGGGAAATTATAATTATTCGCGTTATCATTATCTTACAGTAAGTTTAAAATAAAAAAAAATTCCCGCCTTAAGCGGGAATAAAATATGTATCAAAAATATTTTGATGTCAAAAGGTTCATTCTACAATATGAATAACATTATAACCTTAATTAGATTTTGATAAAACTTCAGAAGTCTGAAAGACTTCTGAAGTTAGTTTTGTTACTTCTGAAGTTAATTTATGATTTCTTATATCTTTCTTCAGCTTTGTCAGCTTCTGCGCTTAATTCTTTTGGCAGAGTATTACCAAATATTTTGTAATACTCGCGCATCTCATTAATCTCATCAATTCCGTGTTCTTTATCAACCGTAAAAAGTTTTGCCAGGTTTTCTTTTGATATATCAAGTCCTGTTACATCAAATTCTTCAACCAGAGGCAATCTGCCAATAGGCGCATCAACAGCTTTAGCTGTTCCGTTAACACGCTCAATAGCCCATTTTATCGCGCGGATATTATCACCGTAGCCGGGCCACATGAACTTGCCGTTTTCGTCTTTGCGGAACCAGTTAACATAAAATATCTTCGGCATTTTTGAGCTGTCATTATTCTTACCCATATTTATCCAGTGACCGAAATAATCACCCATGTTATACCCGCAGAAAGGAAGCATAGCAAACGGGTCATGGCGAAGCTTGCCAATTGTACCTGCTGCAGCCGCTGTCATTTCACTGGAGCATGATGAACCCATGAATACACCGTGATTCCAGTCATACGCCTCGGTAATTAACGGAACAAATGATGCTCTGCGGCCGCCAAACAGGAATGCTGAAATAGGAACGCCTTTGGGATCTTCCCATGCGGGATCGATAACAGGGCACTGCGATGCAGGAGCTGTAAAGCGTGAGTTTGGATGTGAAGAAAGCTCACCGCTCTCGGGAGTCCAGTCTTTTTTATGCCAGTCAATTAAATGAGCCGGTTTTTCATCAGTCATACCTTCCCACCATACATCGCCGTCATCAGTATAAGCTACATTTGTGAATATTGAGTTCTTAGTCATAGAAAGCATTGCATTGGCATTTGTCTTCATAGAAGTTCCGGGTGCAACGCCGAAAAATCCGTTTTCGGGGTTGATAGCGTACAGCCTGCCATCATCACCAATTTTCATCCATGCGATATCATCGCCAACTGTTTCAACTTTCCACCCCGGCAAAGATGGTGTAAGCATTGCGAGATTTGTTTTTCCGCATGCGCTTGGGAAAGCCGCAGCGATATATTTTTTCTCGCCGCCGGGAGGTGTAACACCAAGTATAAGCATATGTTCAGCCATCCAGCCCTGCTCACGCGCAAGCACCGAAGCAATTCTGAGCGCGAAACATTTTTTGCCAAGTAACGCGTTTCCGCCGTAACCGCTGCCGTATGACCAAATCGCTTTTTCCTCGGGGAAATGTACAATGTACTTTGTATCGCTGCATGGCCAGTCAATATCTTTTTTGCCGTCAGTAAGCGGGTAGCCTACTGAGTGCATTGCGGGTACAAATTCACCGTTGCCAAGGACATCAAGCACTTTCTGCCCGATGCGTGTCATAATTCTCATGTTAACTACAACGTAGGGTGAATCTGTGATCTCGATACCAATGTGGGCTATCTTTGAGCCAAGCGGACCCATGCTGAAAGGAATAACATACATCGTTCTGCCTTTCATGCATCCTGCAAACAAACCTTTGAGAATGGATTTCATTTCATCTGGATCCATCCAGTTATTTGTCGGACCGGCATCTTCTTTCTTTTTGGAACAGATAAAAGTTTTATCTTCTACTCTTGCAACATCACTCGGGTTTGAAGTAACCCAGTAGCTGTTCTCTCTTTTTTTAAGGGGTTTAAACTGACCGCTCTTCACGCACTGTTCGAGGAGCATCTTATTCTCTTCTTCAGAGCCGTCACACCAGTGAACTGAATCAGGCTGGCACAGCTCCGCCATTTCCTTAACCCAGTCTTTAAGCTTTTGATTGTTTGTCATTTTTCCTCAACATTAAGTTAGAATTTTTACCGCAGCTTTGAAAGTGTAAATAATGAATTTAGCCCACTTCCTCATCCAAGCATTTCATTGTTTACAGATTTTTTGGTGAACCAAAAAGCTAAAATACGCTATTTTGATGTTTTTTTCAATTTAGAAAGTAGTGGGTAAAGGTATTTTAACAGATTATTAAGTATTTTTGAAGATAACATGAAGAAAATCTACATAATACTTTTACTGACAGCAATCATCTGGTTAATTGATGTGTCGGCACCAATTATAGGATGGCATTCATGGCGTCAGTCAGATACTGCCAGTATTGCTAGGAATTTTTACGAAAACGGATACAATATCTTTTACCCTCAAATTAACTGGGGGGGGGTATAGGTTATGTAGAATCAGAATTTCAGATATATCCTTTCCTGGTGTCAATATTGTATTCAGCATTTGGAGTAAGTGACTTTTGGGGCAGACTGCTTTCGGTATTTTTCTCTATTTTGACTGTTTACGGATTATATCTTCTTGTCAAAAAGATAATAAATGAAAAAACTGCTTTATGGTCAGCTTTGATTTACGCCATATTACCGCTTAATATTTTTTATGGCAGGGCTTTCATGCCTGATGCCGGGATGCTGATGTGCTCGGTATATGGTGTGTACTTTTTTTCAGAGTGGCTTGATAAGGAGAAAGTAAAATATATTATTGCTGCATGGTTTTTTATAACATTGGCCGTGTTGATGAAACTGCCAACTCTCTATATCGGTCTCACCTTATTTTACCTGGCATTTAAAAAATACAGATGGGCTTTGTTTAAAAACCTGCGCCTTTACCTCCTGGCTGCATTGATCCTTTTACCTGTTATACTATGGTATTACCACGCGCATCAATTGTTTTTAAATGGCGGGTCATCTTTTGGCATATGGACCTACGGACAGGATAAATGGGGAATGTTTTCACTGCTCATAGATCCTGCGTGGTACAACGATATTTTCTTCAAAAGTATTGCAGAAAGACATTTGACATACCCGGGATTTATTTTATTGATAGCGGGGCTATTTATCAAACGCAGATCTGAACGTGAAAGATTATTTGATATCTGGATGATTGCTGTACTCATTTTTATTTTTATAGCAGCGCAGGCTCACCGTGCACAGGAATATTACACATTACCCTTTAATATTACTGCGTCAGTCTTTATAGGTAAGTTTCTGGCGAAGTATTTGCCCTTTGAGAATTTGCGGAGTGCTCTGGCTGCAAACAAATTAAGGTCCTACTTTGCAATTCTGTGTGTATTGCTAATTTGTGTTTTAAGCTATTTAAGAGTTGCAAGATTTTATAATGGCGAAAATCCGGATTCAACGGTATTGAAAATAGGACGCGATGTTCAGTCCGTTTCAATTCCCCAGGATAAAATTATTACAATTGGAGATGGTAATCCGGTTTACCTGTACCAAGCTCACCGTTTTGGATGGACGGCTATGCCGCAACAGCTGGATAGTACATTTATCGAAGCACGTATTAAAGATGGGGCAAAGTTAATTGCCGGAGAAAAAAATGTATTCCTGCAGAACAGCTCCGCAGATAAGATCGATTTCCTTCTGCGAAATTATAAAGTGATCAAAAATGAACCCGATTATATTATTGTTGGGCTGAAATAAAAACACCAATTTTTGTTTTTTTACATATCGCTCCTAACGGAGCTCTGATCAATTTCAGATTCATCATTACAAACATTCCGCTCCTACGGAGCTGCATAAGACCTAATACAATTTACAACTTTATTATAAGTCAGCAGTGAGAGTACTTTGGCAGCTTATATGGACATAAGAATTGAGTCGGAAAGAAATAAGCCATAACTCCCTTCACACCAGAGAATCATATTGTATCAATTCCCACTTGAGACATTTATGATAAAACGCCAGCTCGCAGAGTATCCCCGCTTCTTCGCAGATAACCGTAAAGTGAGATTTAAAGCCTTCCTCATTATCCGGCAGACGCCATATATTAGCTATTTTGGTAACCTTGTATGTGCGGCTGCTCCACCTGAATTTCAGTATATCCACTTTTGAATTATGGAAGTGCGAAATAACCTCGATAGGCTCGAAAACCTGTGTTTGTGTGTAAGCCATAACAATTAGCAATTAACAATGAGCAAATAGTAAATATCAAATAACAACAAATTATACTCTCGTGCCACGAATAGGGATATCTATGCTTAATAGTAGAAAGTTTAAGCCTCAGGGAATCATTTAATATTAGTGCTTCTATTTTCGTGGTACGATTATTTTCCGGCAAAATTGTTTTATCCTGAAACCGTTAAAACGGTTTCAGATATTTAACAATATTATTCCCACGGCTGAAGCCGTGGGCTGATTGTGAATTAGCAGACCCCGGAGGGGTCACACATTTATAGAAAACAAATCGCGGCTACATCTCGACCCCTTTAGGGGTCGAACATAAAAATGGTATAAGAATTTCCTTCCTCCGCTCAAATTTACCCTGTAAAATCCCTGCAAAAAATTCCATTATTTTCTGCTTGACTTCATTTAAAAAATACTGTATATTTATACAGTGTAATTATATACAGTATTTATTTTACTATGAAAAAACTCACTAAAAATCAGCAGAAGGTGGCGGATTTTATCAGCCGGTTTACCAAAGAACATTTATACTCCCCCACCTACAAAGAAATTGCGGAGCATTTTAAAGTGAATGTTAACGCTATTCAGCAGACAGTCACAGCGCTTATTAAAAAGGATGCGGTTGAACGCTCCGAGGGTATTGCGCGAGGATTGAGGATAAAATCCGCCCCCGATGCGGAAATAATTCATGGCAGCACGGCAATGATAACCATTCCGTTATACGGCAGCGTAGCTGCCGGCGAGCCTATATTTGCCGATAACAACATTGAAGGCTACATTACGGTTGATAAACCAAAGCGCTCCGCGGGTGAGCTGTTCGCCGTAACGGTGCGCGGTGATAGTATGACCGATAAAAAGATCGTTGAGCGCGATAAGCTCATAGTCCGCAAACAAAACACTGCCAACGATGGTGAAATAGTGGTCGCTCTGCTTGATGATGAAGTGACCGTAAAGGTATTCAAAGCAAACGGCGGCAAGCCTTACCTTCAGCCGGCAAATAATAAGTATGATCCGATATACAGGCCGTTTAAGATTCTGGGAATAGTGGTTGGATTGACAAGGGATTTTACAGCTTCGTGACCTCACCCCCCAGCCCCTCTCCTAGTAGGAGAGGGGAGCAAAGTAACAATGAGCTCCGTTAGGAGCGATATGTTTGTAGAAGAAAGCTTGTAAGTTTATCAGAGCTCCGTAGGAGCGACATGAAGATAACATAACCCACAGAGTCAAATATTGTAACACGCAGGAAACCGTTAAAACGGTTTTAAGTATTCTATGAATTTTACACCCACGGCTGATGCCGCGGGCTGGTACATAAAATTTTATTTCACCCCGCAGGACAGCAGAAAATTATCCCGCAAAAATTTCTGCTTCTCAAAAACGCACCGCTGGTGCGTTTTTATGGGGTGAGATATAAAACTTACCCCGAATGAATCGAACGCTGAAATTAAACAAAAGTTTTCGGACTCCTCTCCCCTCTCCTCTTAGGAGAGGGGCTGGGGGGTGAGGTCAAAATGCATACATCAAAAAATAACGGTAAATTAAGCTCGTCGTTTTTCATCCCAAGGGATGCGTCGCGTCCATCGCACATGTTCAAACGTGTACGGATGATGGCATCGTACTGCTTTCCCCACCACAAAGATCTCAATCACAAAATAGATAAGAACCGGAACAGGTTTTTCATTCATCTTGATCTTGACGCGTTCTTCGCACAGGTTGAGCAGCGCGATAATCCCAAACTAAAAGGCAAGCCTATATCAGTCGGCGGCGGTGAGGGCAATCGCGGCATCATAATGACAGCAAGTTATGAAGCCCGGGCTAAGGGAGTTGAAATAGGCATGTCAGTAGTTGACGCGAAAAAACTTTGCCCTGAGCTTATTTCTTTACCTTCATACGGAACAAAGTACGAGGCAATTACACAGAATATCATTGAGCATTTGCTTGAACTGCTGCCTGAAGATTGTGTAGAGCAATACAGCATTGATGAATGCTTTCTTGATATCACTCCCGTTGTGAAAGACTACTTTGGCGCGGCCAAATTCGCATGGAAACTGAAAACGATGATCAGGCAGATCGAGAATCTTACGGTTTCGATAGGTCTTTCGTTCAATAAGTCCTATGCCAAAATGGCGACAAAGCTTAACAAACCTAACGGACTCTTTATTGTAAGAGAGGAAAACATTGATGTCATACATAACCTGCCTGTACGTAAAATGTGGGGTATCGGTCACCGCAATGAGATAAGAATGCATGCGCTTGGGATCCGCACAATTGGTGAGCTTGCAAATTCAGATCTGCATGCGGTACATAAGGAGTTCGGTATAAACGGTGTGATACTGCGCAAGATCGCAAGGGGCGAAGATACCAGCGGCATTAATGCCGCAAGCGGCGAAAGGGTTGAAAAATCCTTTAACCATAATCATACGCTTTCAACCGCAATTTTTGAAAGCCACAAAGCCGAAGCCGAAATTAAGCGTATGACTGAATACGTCTGCCGCAGGATGAGGGCGAAAGATCTGATAGCTGATCATATCGGTCTCTCATTGCGATATGAAGATCTTGGTTATCGCGGCGATAAGGTGAGACTTTGCCACGCAACCAACAGCGAGAAGGAGCTTTATCATATCGCAATGGAAATTTATAAACGCCTCCCCCAGCCTGATCCTTTTCATAAGATACGTACCTTTGGTATTTTTGTTTATGACCTGTTCAAAGTATCAGCATACAACCTTGATATGTTCAACCGCGATCATCTTATTCCCTTTAAACAAATTGACCTGCTTAAGGATAAGTACGGCGAAAACATAATCCGTTTGGGCTTGGGCAACAGCTGAATCAGTGAATTTTTACCCGAAATGTGTCAGGTTACAAACCTGACACTACATGAGTAAACAAGGATAAGTACGGCGAGAACATAATCCGTTTGGGCTTGGGCAACAGCTGAATCACTGAATTTTTACCCGGAATGTGTCAGGTTGCAAACCTGACACTACATAAGTAATTTCAAAATTTAAATTGAGTAGCCCCGGTCTTCAGACCGGGGTTGAAAATCAAACTAATTCCGGGCTTTAGCCCTGATTGGTTTATCCAGTCTGGAACTTGCCAAAGGCACTCCTTTGGAGGAAGCCCAAATTTTTTCTGAAACATCTGATCCACGACCTAACTCAGAAACAAGTCAAGAAGGTCGTGGCAAATCACAAATGTCTCTCACGCACATTTAAAAATTTCATATTATTATCAATGAGAATAGGGGCATTAGAGCAATCGCAATTCCGGAAGCAGACCCTGAACACCTGTCTGCCGTAACGGAAGTTCAGGCAGGGGTTCAGGTTGACAGGAGATGATTTAAAACAAAATTAATAGGAAAAACGCGTTCATTGAAAGTTTTGATGGATTTTGATAATTTTGTGCAATTATTAAAAACAAACCTAAACCCGCTTAAAAACTATGCAAAAACTGAAGATCCTGTTACTGATTTTAATTCCCGCGCTGCTTCTGACAGCATGCTCAAAGGAATCGGAAGATTCAATTTTACTTGCGGCTAAAAACAAGCTTGAAGAAGCAAAGAAGCTGGATACAGAAAACAAGCCCGAAGAAGCTAAAAAGGCATACGGCGAAGCTGTTGAAATGTACAAAAAGTTTTTGACGGAATACCCAACTTCACAAAAAGCACCGGAAGTATACAGCAGCATTGCGAAAATTTACGTTGATAACCTCAGGGACTATCCAAACGC
>JBHEKV010000084.1:0-30090 GCA_041859235.1 Ignavibacteria bacterium
ACAAGATCACTGATAAAAATAAAAGAACCGTTTAGTACGCCGATGAAGATCGGGATCTTACCCGCATAATCACTGCTGATATTTTGCGCAAGTTCTGTAACCCGCCGCTGTATTTCCTTAGACGAAATGAACGGCTTAAGATTGTTTACATGCTCACCATTGTTGTTTGAGCTGTTTTGGATCTCTGAACTTTTTTGCTGTAATTTCAAATGTTAGAACAACAATTAGTGATTAGCAGTTTCAAAAAGTGAAGATTATAATAAAAAACCCATCCTTTAAAACAACAACTTACTTCACAAACCCCGTTGTTGGTGTTATTCACCAACAACAAAATCCTTGAATAAAAGTTAAGTTTATAATAAAAAACCCATCCTTTAAAACTGTTATGGATGGGGAAAATCTTTTAGCTTTAAAACCGGTATTAAGCCGCTGTTTCTTCCGCCAGAGTTCTTTTATTTCTTCTTATTGCTTTAGCCTTTTTCATGCGTTTTTTGATTGAAGGCTTTACAAAAAAGCCTCTTTTGCGAACTTCCTTTAAAACGCCGGCTTTTTCATACTTCTTTTTGAATCTTTTTAAGACTTTATCTATAGATTCATTGTCCTGCAGTGTTACTTTGATCAAGTTTTTATCACCCCTTTATTATGGATTTTAGCTTACAAATATAAGAATTTTATAATTTAAAATCTATATAAGCCGTAATCAGTAATTTTTGATTTTTTTCAATGTTTTTGATGTAAAAGCAAAACAAAAAACAGCCACTAAGGCTCAAAGACTCAAAGAAAAGCCAGGGTTGCACAAAAGTCTTAAGGAATTTAGTAAAAGGACAATTCTTTTAACCCCGAAGGGGTGATATATTTGTAGCTTTTAGGTTCATCAGGTTTAATGAACCCCGTAGGGGTGACATTATCTTTTGTTGTTGTGACACTTCGAGGCCGTATACGGACAAATAAATACCAACAACGGCAGGAATTATTGTCACGCTCGCCCCTTCAGGCCGAAGGACTTGTTTCTATGGGAAGTGGCGCAATAACTTAGCGATGTGCAAAGCCCATCGAAACCCTTTATGAATATCAAATCAAAAAAAAATCGATTATATTTTACAAACTAAATGGAGAGTTAGATTGAATAAATCCACTTTTACAATATTGATCCTATTATCACTTATATTCTCAACGAAATTGCTTACTCAATGGCTGCCGGATGTTCGTTTAACAAATGATACTAACATATCTCAGACTTCAATACATGCAGGATGTATAGCAAATAGTGGCAATTATGTTCACGTTGTTTGGGAAGAAACACGCGATGGTAATTCAGAAGTATATTATAAGCGATCTATTGATGGAGGAACGACATGGGGAACAGACACCAGATTAACTAATGATCTAGAAAATTCTGCATCACCTTCAATTGCGGTAAATGGTTCAAACATTTACATAGTTTGGGCTGAAAGACGAAATGGGAATGATGAAATTTATTATAAGAACTCAACAGATAATGGTTTAACCTGGAGCCCGGATGCTAGGTTAACGAATAATACTTACACATCACAGCAACCTTGCATTAATGTTTTGAACTCCAACTTGCATATTATGTGGATAGACAATAGAGATGGAAATAATGAAATTTATTATAAAAGATCTACAAATTCAGGGTTCTCTTGGGGTTCAGATATTAGATTAACTAATAATTCTGCATCTTCTTTTCAACAAAGTCTTACAATTAATGGTATTGAAATACATGCAGCCTGGACAGACACAAGAGATGGTATTAATGGAGAAATTTACTACAAAAAATCTACAAATAATGGGACAACTTGGGGTCAAGATATTAGATTAACAAACCATTCAAGTATCTCTCAATTTTCAACAATAAGAAATAGTGGTCAAAATTTGTTTGTCTTTTGGGAAGACAGTCGAAGTTCAAACTATGAAATTTATTATAAAAATTCTATGGATGGTGGAGAGAGTTGGGGAACTGATGTAAGGCTGACAAACACCATTAATTCTCGTAAACCCCATATTGAAGTTTCAGGCAATACACTCCATGTGATATTTCTAAAATCGTCATCAGGTCATTCCGACATATGCTACAAACGATCTACGGATTCAGGTGTAAACTGGGAACCGGATTTAATCCTTACAAGTAATTCGTTAAGCTCAGAAAATACCTCCATTTTTGTTTCAAATTCAACAGTAAATATTCTATGGACTGACTTACGACATGGAAATGGCGAAATTTATTACAAAAAAAATCCAACAGGTAACCCTATCGGAATTATGCCAATTTCAAATGAAATCCCGGAACATTATAATCTTATGCAAAACTTTCCGAATCCTTTTAATCCTCAAACCAATATTAACTTTGACATACCAATAATTGGTTTTGTAAAATTAGTTATATATGATGTAAACGGCAGAGTAGTTGAAACATTAGTAGAAAATGAACTAAACATCGGCAAATATTCAATTACTTGGAATGCTGAAAAATATGCAAGCGGTATATATTTTTACAGAATTATTACAAACGATTATTCAGAAGTAAAAAAAATGATCCTTATAAAGTAATTACAATTGTGTGAGTTTTTATTATTAATTTTCACTCCACCCCAACCTTATCAATCTCACTCATCAATCTATCTGTTTCCGTTAAAGCAACGATTATCTTTTGGTAATGCTGAATATCATCAAACTCTAATTTTCTGCCTTTACGGTCTTTCAGCCACTTTTGAGCAGGCTGGTAACCGCCTATGTAGAAATTCCAGGCAACTTCAGGTACATTTTCAAAATACTGTGAACTGTTTATATATACTTTGCCCGTACCCGATTTTACCGCTATAAATTTAGGCTTATCAACAACATTATCCCCATCTTCTGGGTATTTGGTTTTAAATTTACTTACCTGCGGACTCTCAAGCAAATGTATCTCCCTCAACTCACCGCCTAACTTGACAAGCTTCCAGAATGTCCTTTTGTCTTTTGGATATGGCACTCTTGGGAAATCTATTTTTAAGAATTCCTTGTATTTTTCTCTATAAGTTGGTGAATGCAAAACAGCATAAATGTATTCAAGTAAGTCTATCGGCGCAAAAGTATCCTTTGTTGATTCTTTTTCGTTTGTAAAAGTTAGAGCTAATTTCTCAGCAATTTCCTTTACAATTTCCGGGTTTAAGTTTGGTGTTCTTTCTGTACTTTCACCAATTGATTGTTGGGCTTTGTTTTCAGGGTATAGATAGAGTGGAAACTGTGATGCAATACCTTTGTAACTAAAATGATAGCGGTTGTCAATCATGAACTTCGTAATTTGAACATTGCACCAATATTCATCAGTTGACTGCCTACCCAAAACTAATCCCCAATTATCACCTCTTATTAAATGTTGCATTACTTTAAATCTTGGTCTTTCAATTATTTCTGTATCAAAATAAATATATTTATAATCGAAAGGCCTGTACGAAATATTTTGGATCAACTCCCTATTGGTTTTTATTTTGTAGTTTTCTGTAATACCATCTAATAAATCAATTTTAGATTCATTTATAAGAATACTATCATTAGAAGTAACAATGCCAACACTATTTAAATTAAACAAATTGATAACATTAAGCCCTTTATCGTATTCGTTTTGCTCATTAAAATTCTTATTTACAAAAAAATAATTTGGGGCAACATTTGGAAGTTCTTTGTAGTACACAGTTTTTATTGAATTTTCAATCAGGAATTCATATTTCAATTCTCGTTTTCCAAATAAATCAAAATGGAAAACTTTACCTAATTCATTATCCTTTTTCTTTCCTGTTTTAACAAAAAGATTTATTGATACTCCCTGCATAATATCAAAAACATTTACATCAACGCTACCATCAGGTGCGGTTTCTTTTTTCTTACTGTTTCCGTGTAAATCTATCGTATATATTTTATCATACGTCTTCAATAAATTCCAGCGCATACCTCTGAATGTAGGATTATCTAAAAAACCATGGGGATTGATGAAAGCCAATACACCACTTCCATTTTTTTCTATAAAATGCTGTCCATATCGTAAAAATTTAACATAATCATCATTTATCCATTTAGGATTTCGCTCTTTTAATTTTTCTTTTCCACCGGGTTCTTTTTTATAATCTTCCATAAGGTTCATTATCCACTCACCTTTGTTAATACTTTCACCACTATACGGCGGATTGCCAATAACACACATTACAGGAGTATCACGTTTTATATAATTAGCTTCGTTTGCTTCTGTGCTTAACCAGTTTGCAAAAAGTGTACCGGTTGCCGGATGGCTCTCTTCAAGGCTGTTTGTTAAGTAAACCCTCAAGCGACCTCCCCCGGCCCCTCCGAAGGAGGGGGGTGATGATATGTAACCTGTCTCTTTGAGCAGCAGGTCAAGCTTTAAATGAGCCATTGCGTAACTTGCCATAAGTATCTCAAAGCCATTCAGGCGGGGCAGCAGATTGGTATCAACATAATTGCTCCATATCCCCTGCTGTGTTTTAAACTTTGCGTAAATTTGTTTTACCACTTCAGCTAAAAAAGTGCCTGTACCTGCGGCAGGGTCTAATATCTGTACACGGTGAACTTCTTCTTCAATGGTTTTAGTATTTTCTTTGTAACGTTTATCGGTCTTCTGTAAGTTTATTTTAATTTTAGTTTTGCTGTTATCGGCTAAACCTTGCGGCAGGTTAAATTCAGTTTTTAAGATATCATCAACTGCGCGGACAATAAAATTCACTACAGGTGCGGGAGTGTACCAGACTCCACGGGCTTTGCGTAACTTGGGGTCATATTCGCTCAGGAAAGTTTCATAAAAATGAATTATCGGGTCTTCTGTTTTGGTTGACTTGCCAAAATTTTCTAGGATCTGCTCAACATTACAAGCTAAGAAAATTTCGGTTAAATCATCAACTATCCATTTTATTCGGTCGTCAATATCAGGTCCCGCAATATACCCAAAAAGCTTACGCAGGAAAGGATTTGATTTGGGTATCAGCTCTGCCGCTTCCTGCCTGCTGAAAGTTGGCAAAGTGGGGTCTTGCAAACGTGCTGCAAACATACCGTATGCGATTGTCTGTGCGTAAACATCGGCAAAACCTTTTGCGGTGATATCATGTATTAATATCTGTTTAAATGCGGTTAACTGGTCTTTTAAAGTGCTGTTTAGCTGATTTTCTTCATCGCTTGCAAGTGCCTTTTCAATTATAATCGCAAGCAGTTTAGCTTTATCAGCCATCATCATTGCCAGCTTTTTAGAGCCCTTAATTGTCTGCCCAATATAAGATGTAAGATTTTTTATAAAAATTGTGAACGCCTGGAAATTTTCAGGCAGTGATTTTATGCCTTTGGGGGTATGCTCTGCAATGGAAATTTTTGTTATAAACTCACCTTCACGATACAAATGGAAATTTATATAATCAGTAAAAATTATGTTTCCCAAAGATGATTTGTAACGGTCAAATTGTTCTTTATTTCCTGCCTTTTTAGTGCCATCTAGGTCAGCATCGCCAATATCCTTGGCTTCAATATAACCGATCGGGATTTCCTTTTTGGTGAGAATGTAATCAGGCGCTCCGCAAGCTTGTCTTTGCGGTTCATTAGTTGCGTTAATTCCTGGCACAAGGCTTTCTATCAGTTGCTGCAGGTCACCCCTGAAAGTATGTTCAGTGGCATTGCCAAGCCTGTACCGTTTGTTTATACTTTCTATGTATTGTTCTATTGTCATAAAAATAAGGCAATAAGCTGATATTTATTTATAAGTAAATAATATATTTATGCATATTAATTGACATATTTATATAAATCAATACATTAAAGTTTTCATATAAACCTGCGCGCAATCTGTCAGGTAACATACCTGACACTACGTTTTCATACCTTACACTACATTTTAAATTGCGTACTACATTATTTTAAACCTGCCAGGTCTTAAAGACCTGTCAGGTTTTGACAAGACATTAAGGCAGAGACCACTTCCCCCCTCATCCGGTGAGCTGTTAATGCAATCACACCTAAAGTCACCGAATGTCTTTCCGCAGCAATTTTTTACTTGACAAATCAATTGGCATATATTATATTACTTTTATATGCATATTGCATATAACAAGTTAATCCCTTTTAACATGAAATATCCAAATATCTTTAACTCTTTCCGTTATTTCGGCTGGAATTATCTGCCATTCAACGGGAAAATCTGGAAGTTTGCATATTGCGCTGGACTCCCAAAGTCCCACAATCCGGCTCATAGGTATTTTTGCCGCAAAGCGGCTCAAAAAACGAAGATACCGGAGCCAAATGTTCAGTCCGGCCATCCAGCTCTTAATTTTGCCGAATTTCGGGACTCTAACTCTTTATATTTCGTAATCCAAAAACTCTGCCAAATGCTGAAACCAATAAACCATAATTCTGTTTAACTATTTAACCGATCAATTATTTAACTCATTAAACTATAAACTGTAAACTATCAACTATAAACTATCAATTATAAACTATCAATTATCAACTGTAAACTAAGTAAAACTGCCTTGAAACTCTTGTTAATAATAGCTAAAATTGAGATTAGACCGAACAAAAATTAATTAAAAATATATCATATTTAATGAATAAAATGAATAAATTCAAAATGTACGGAATTCTGTTAGTTATTGCCATGCTCGCTTTTTCAGCATCAAACTGCAACAAAGCGAACAAAACCCTTGTCGATATCGGCAGCGATAAGATCACATTGGGAGAGTTTGAAAAACAGTATTTAAAAACTGTTGGGAATATTGATACCGCAAGGAACAAATCACTTGAAGATAAAAAACAGTTCCTCAACCTGTACATCAATTTCAGGCTGAAAGTTAAAGATGCCCGTGAGCGCGGTCTGCTGAGTAACCCCGAAATTCAGAAGGATGTAGAAGAGTATAAAAGGAATTTCGCACCTACCTATCTTGTAGATAAAGAAATAGTAAGTACTAAGGTAAAAGAGCTTTACGAGAAGAGAAAAGATGAAGTACGCGCATCGCATATTCTGATAAATCTCCCCGAAAACGCCACACCCCAGGATTCAATTTTCGCATACCAGAGAGCTGATTCAGTTATAGCAAAACTCAAAGCTGGCGAAGATTTTGGTGAAGTGGCAATTCAGTACTCGATGGACAGAACAGTTAAAACAAACCGCGGTGACCTGTATTACTTCACAGCCGGAATGACAGTGCCTGAATTTGAGGACGCAGTTTACGATCTCAGCGTGGGCGACTATACAAAAAAACCGGTAAGAACGATGTTCGGTCTTCACATCATAAAACTTACTGACCGCAAACCCAGAACAGAATCAGTTAAGATATCTCACATTCTTCTGCAGGATAAACGCGACAGCGTTGGCAATGTGATTGATTCACTGGCAACATACCAGAAAGCTCTTGAGATATACAACAAAGCCAAAAACGGCGATAGCTTTGAAGGACTCGTTCAGCAGTATTCAGAAGACGCAGGCTCAAAAACACAGAATGGCGATCTTGGCAACGTTGAAAGAAGAAGACTTGCCCAGCCAATTGATTCAGCCGCTTTCACAATGGGCGTTGGTGATGTTGCCGGCCCGATAAGAACACCGTACGGATGGCATATTGTGAAGAAATTCGGCGAGAAAAAAGTAGGTTCGCTTGAAAAAGAATTTGAAACCATTAAAAATGAATTCAAGAAGACCAAAGCATATAAAGATGAATACGCGAAATTTGTTGAAACATTAAAGGGAAAATACAGTTATAAGATTATACCCGAAGGAATTGCTTTCCTGAAAAGTAAATTTGATTCGGTTAAAACAATATCAGACTATAATTTAGATAGTCTGTTTACAGCTCAGGATAAGGAAACTATACTTGCTTCATATGAGGGCGGACAGGTTAAACTCATTGACGTGATAAACCATCTTAATGTTAACAGAGATTTTGCCAGAATGGGCTTAACAGAGCAGACCATAACTGCAATAATTAATTCATCTGCTGAGAGTCCAATACTCAACAAAAAAGCAAAGGATTCAAACATAGAAAAAGACGATGAGTATATAGCAAGCATAACCGATTATGAGAACGGTCTTCTCGTCTTCAGGATAGATCAGGATGAATTATGGAGCAAGGTAAAGATAAATGACGCTGACTTAACTTCATATTATGAGTCAAATAAATCTAAATACACCAAAACAGATTCAACAGGCAAACCTGTAATGAAAACACTGGATGAGGCAAAAGCTGAAATTTCAAACGAACTTCAGCAGTTGAAATATAAGGATTCAGAAAAGGCGTATCTTGATGCTCTGAGAGCCAAATATCCGGTAACAATTCACGAGGATGTTCTGGCGGAAGCATTTAAGGATTAAGCGGTTTTATCAGATTCCGGGTCAATGATCAATGTTCACAGATCAAAGATCACAGATTGTACATTAAAAAAATTTGCAGCACTTGTTAAAAGGATTTAAACAATAAATATTGAATAAAATAAAAATAATATTAGCGGCACTCAGCCTTCTGGTTACAGTTAGTGTTTTTTCGCAGGGCGAAGGAGATAAAATCATTGCCATTGTTGGCAATGATATTGTACTGCAATCTGACCTAAACTTTCAGCTGTATACCTATATGCAGCAGAACAATCTCCAGGAAATAAGCAATGAAATGGTTCAGCAGGTCTTCCAGAACCTTGTTTCAGAAAAACTGATGCTTGCAAAAGCAGAACAGGACAGTATATTCGTAACTTCCGATGAAGTGAACAAACAGGTAGAAGGAAGAATTAAGGATATGATATCCCAGTTCGGCTCAGAAAAGAATGTTGAAGAAGCTTACGGGCTCACAATACCTAAGATAAGGAACCTGCTTAAAGATCAGACTGAACGGAACATTAAGCTTAACCGCGTAAAACAGGCTAAGTTTGGCTACGGCATAAACGTAACCAAACCTGAAGTTGCCAAGTTCTACAATGATTACAAGGATTCGCTTCCCATGGTTCCTGAAACTTATGACCTTTCACAGATAATAAGAATACCAAAAATTACCGAAGACGCCAAATTTATGGCGCGCGATAAAGCGGAGAAAATACTTGATAGCCTTAAAGCAGGCGGTAATTTTGATGAACTCGCAAAACGAAATTCTGATGATTCACTAAGCGCAATACAGGGCGGCGCCCTGGGGAAAAGCAAAAAAGGTTCCTTTGTAAAGGAATTTGAAGATGCCGCATTTCTTTTGAAGCCGGGTGAGATCTCAGGAATAGTTGAGTCAGAATTTGGCTACCATATAATAAAGCTGAATGATAAAACCGGTGATTTTATCACCTGCCAGCATATTCTGGTAAAGTTCCCGAGACTTGAAGCAGCAGATTTTACGGAAATAAATTTTCTTAAAGACCTGAAAGATAAGATCATTTCAGGTCAGATAACATTCAGTAAGGCGGCAATTGAGTATTCACAAGACCCTAAGTCAGCCGCTGATAGCGGCCACATTGGCAAACTGAGCGTAACGAACCTTGACCAGCTTGAAATAGCCGCGCTCACACCGCTATCCATTGGGGGCATAAGTGACCCAGTAAAAGTTGGTGATGAAAGGTATTACGGCTATTATATGTACCGCGTGAATGATAAATTCCCAGAGCACAAAGCTACGCTTGAAAGCGATTATGTACTTATCGAGCAGTATGCCCAGAAGTTCAAAGAGCAGAAACTGCTTGGTGAGTGGCTTGAAGAGCTGAAAAAAACCATTTACCTTGAAATTAAACTGTGACTTTCCAGAAGGCAGTATGCAGGTAAAGCATACTGCCTTCAAAACTTAAATTTTTGCGATGCCCGGATTTTCCTCAAGCTACTCTCCCCTGTTCCTGGTCCTCTTCATTATAATTGCAGCTGCGGTATCATGGTACTTTTACCGTAATACTGCGTTAAGCAGCCCCAAGAGATATATCCTCATGGCTTTAAAAGCCATCGCGGTATTTATATTGCTTGCGTTATTCATTGAGCCCGTGCTTTCATACCTGACAGGCAGTGAGAAACAGGGCCGTGATATAGTATTAATAGATATTTCGCGCAGCGGCTCTCTTGAAAACAGGAGCGCCGAATTGCGGAATATCCTTAATGAAGCAGGAATAGAAAAGAGTGAAGGAAATGTATTCGGTTTTTCGGGAAATATTGCTGCACTCAGTAATACAGATTCAATTGAATTCACAGGATTCAGCACTGACCTCGCTTCATCATTAAGGAGTCTTAAAGAACAGTATCCCGACGGCTCTTACAGCACCGTAACAATAATTTCGGATGGTATACTTACTGATGGCGGTAATCCATTGTATGAAGCGCAGAAATTCGCTGCGCCGTTCATAGTCTTCCCTCTTGGCGATACTCTCCTTAAGAAGGATATAGTGATCAAAAAAATTGCATCAAATGAAAAGGCTTTCACCAGCACTGCTGTTAAAATAAAAGCGTATCTCAATATTTTCAAAACATCGCAGGCAGTAATAAATGTAAAATTACTGAGAGAAGGGATTGAAATTAAGTCACAGCAGGTGAATATCCAGCCGGGACAATCAAATTACGAGGCAGACTTTGATGTCACAGAAACAGCACCCGGCAAAGTAAGATACACAATAACAGCGGAAAACCTGCCTGATGAACTGACTTACAAGAATAATAAAAGCGATCTTTACATTACCTATATTGATAACAAAGTAAACATTCTGGTAATATCCGGCGGCCCAGGATATGATAATGAGTTTACGGGTTCCGTACTTAAACGCATTGGCAATTATAATATTACATACAGAACTCAAAAATCTGCCGGGGAGTTTTATGAAGGACCAATTGATACAAGGCAGTTTGCGGAGCTTTCAACTGTGTTCCTGCTGAACTTTCCCGCAACTGTAACTTCAACCGCTTTAGCAAATGAAATTGTGAACAACACTAAACAGTTCAATATTCCTGTAATATTCTTTGCGGGAAAAAATTCAGACTACCAAAAGCTCGGCTCCTTTGAAGATCTGATTCCGTTCAGTGTATCTCGGCCCAATTCAGGGGAGAGCATTTTAAAGCTTCAGCCTGTTGGCGGAATAGAGAACGGACTGGATAAAATTCCCGGACTTGGGGCGGCAAATGAAATATTTAAGAATGTTTCGGGGATACTGCCTAAACCGGGAAGTATAACTCTTGCCACTGATCGGGCATCAGGTGAGCCAATAATATTAAACCGAGTATCTGGTATGAGCCGTTCATCAGCATTCCTGGGATATGGTCTCTGGCGCTGGAAGCTGAACCAGGGCACAAACGCTGAAAAGACTCTTGAAGCAATGCTGGTTGAGATGATAAATATGACATTGCAGAAAGAGAAACGCACTAAGTTAAGAGTCTACCCCGCAAGGGATATTTTTGATTATACTGAAGGTGTTAAGATTTATGCCGAAGTGTATGATGAAAATTACTTGTTGACCCGTAATGCAAAACTAACAGGGAAAGTTACACGCAAAGACGGCACAAGTGCCGGTGAACTGAAGTTCACCCCTGCGGATAATAAGTTCACGGCAGAGCTTCCTCCCCTGCCGGCAAATGATTATTATATAGAGTGCGATGCGGAGTATAACGGTACTTACTGGGCAAAAGATAACAACCGTTTTTTAAGCGATACTGTTAACACAGAGTATCTTGAAACACGCCCTGACTATGATCTGCTGAATGTGCTGGCTTTAAAAACCGGCGGCGCTGTAATTACTGCTGATAGCGTAAAGGAATATTCAGCCATACTTAACAAACTTAAGGAAACATTACCTAAGGAAGAAACGAAAGAGAAGTATCTGCGCTTTGACCTGTGGGGTAATAAGTATTACCTTTTACTTGTCATCCTGCTTTTTTCAATTGAATGGATTTTGAGGAAAAGGAATAACATTCCTTAAGAATAATTGGAGACTGGAAAAAATAATTCTGTGAAAAAATCAGAGAATATGACAAAAGTTAGTTTAAGTAACAGGATTTATTGATTTAAGTCATAAAATCGTGTGGATAAAAATCATATACCATAAAAGTCCACTTTTTAATTTACTGTTTATAATTATATTTGTATAACACGTTTTATTATATAAGGAGATATTAAACTATGCCATGGGTAATTACCAAACTCTGTCTTGACTGCAAAGATACAGAATGTGCAGAAGTCTGCCCGGTTGATTGTATTTATGAGCTTCAGGCTGACGACGAGAACTTTTCAAAGAACATGCTTTACATTCACCCTGCTGAGTGCATCGATTGTGCTGCCTGCGAACCCGCTTGTCCCTGGCAGGCAATTTACGAAGATTCACAGGTCCCCGCTTTATTCAAGGATGATATTGAACTGAATGCAAAAATATTTGAAGTACATCCTCCGGAAGATTTCACGACTGAACCCACTCCGATCAAAAAGAATCCTACACCGGAAGATATAGCTCAGAACAAAGCTAAATGGGGTTTTGCATAAATAAGAATTCTATTTACAATAAAAGCCGCCTGTTAGAACAGACGGCTTTTTATATTTATACAATTTTTTGGAAACCCTACAAATTTGAAATGACCTCTTCAAACTTAACGCAAAACAATTCGATCTCTGTTTCAGTAATTATGTATGGTGGCAGCAGTCTTATAACATTTTCATTGGTGCAATTTACAAGCACATTTCGTTTTATCAGTTCATAAACAACAGGCTGTCCCGGGGATGTTAATTCCACTCCAATCATTAACCCCATCCCCCGAACCTCTTTGATCTTACCAGAGAATTTTTGTTTAATGAAATTGAGCTTGTTGATCAATATTTCTCCGTTGATCCTATTCTTCTGCATTAAACCCTGTTCAAGCTCTTCCATTACCACCAGTCCTGATGCAGCGGCAACAGGGTTGCCGCCAAAGGTTGAGCCATGCTCGCCGTATGTGAAGACATTCTCTACGCGTTTACTGCCGGCAATTGCGCCAAGCGGCAGCCCGCCGCCGATGCCTTTGGCCATTATGATGATATCGGCATCAAGCCCAAATTGCGTAAAAGCATTAAATGATCCAGTTCTGCCAACCCCTGATTGTATCTCATCGGCGGCAATAATGAATCCGTACTTATGCTTTAATTCATTTAACTTAGTAATGAATTCAGCCTGTGCCGGATTAATTCCACCTTCGCCCTGCAGGCATTCAATAAATACAGCCGCGGTCTTTTCATTAATTTCAGCTTCAAGTTCAGTAACTGAATTAAACTCAAGATGTTTCACATCCGGCAATAGTGGCTGGAATTGTTCACGGTATTTCTTGCGTGCTGTAAGTGAAAGCGCGCCCATTGTGCGCCCGTGGAATGACCCCGAGAATGAAACAAGTGTAGTTTTATCAGTACCCAGGAAATACTTGCGCACAGCTTTTATTGCTGCTTCTGCGGCCTCAGTTCCTGAATTACAGAAGAATACCTTTTCGAAACCGGAAAGCTGTTTGATCTTTTCTGCAAGGGCAATTTGCCTTTCCTGGTAAAATAAATTTGAAATATGAATATACTTATCAACCTGATCCTTTATAGCATCGTTCATTTTTTTGTGACCATAGCCCAGCACATTTACAGCGAGTCCGCCGAACATATCAAGTATCTTTACGCCCGATGAAGTGCATAAATAGCATCCTTCGCCGTGCTCAATTTCTATCTGCAGACGTTTATAAGTATGGAAAAAATCGTTCTCTTCCTGAGTTTTCAGGTCTGTGATATTCATAGTTAAATAATGAAATTTATAATGTCTTTAATATCTTGCTGAAGGCTTTAACATTTTTTTCAAGTGCAGGGGCCGTGGCATTATTTTTAATAACAAAATCAGCGCGTTTGGCTTTTTCTCTTTCATCAAGCTGAAGCTGCATGAGTTTTAAAACATCACTGCGTCTTACACCGTCTCTTCTGATGATACGTTTAATACGGGTTTCTTTATTGGCATAGATCAACACAACATAATCCATTCTTTTGTAGCTGCCTGATTCAAACATGATGGCGGCTTCAAAAAGAACAATATTGTGTTTTATCTTGCTTACCATTTTATCCATTTGGCGGAATACAAAAGGGTGAACTATAGAGTTCACCCTTTTGATATTTCTCTTATTTGAAAAAATTATCCTTCTTGCATCAGCTCTTGAAAGATTCCCGTTTTCATCCAGAATCTCTTTGCCGAATTCCGCAGCAAGCTTATTGATAAGCTGCTTATTTGAAGCATAAAGTTCTTTCGCAACTTTATCGGCATATATAACTTTATATCCCAGTTCTTCAAAGTATTTGCAGGCAAGGCTCTTACCTGAGCCTATACCCCCGGTTATACCTATCTTAAGTTTGCCGGTCTTCCTCAGCTCTTTAGCAGGCATACATTCTGTTTATTTAGCGTATGCTACTGAACGTCTTTCCCTGATCACCGTAACTTTTATCTGACCCGGGTATTCCATTTCTTCCTGAATTCTTGTTGCAATATCAACAGAAAGCTGGTCAGCCAATGCGTCACTTACTTTATCATGTTCAACAATTACCCTTACTTCCCTTCCCGCCTGGATAGCGTATGTTCTGCCAACACCCTCAAAAGACTTGGCGACTTCTTCCAGCTTCTGGAGGCGTTTAACATAGCCTTCAACTGATTCGCGCCTAGCGCCGGGGCGCGCCCCGCTGATTGCATCGCATGCCTGAACGATAACAGCAATGGGTGTTTCCATTTCCATATCTTCATGATGCGCGCCAATGGCGTTGCATACAACAGGATGTTCTTTGTACTTCTTTGCTAACTCATATCCAAGTATAGCATGCGGTCCTTCAACTTCCCTATCTATTACCTTTCCAATATCATGCAGCAGACCTGCACGTTTTGCCATCACAGGATCCAGTCCAAGCTCAACTGCCATGATGCCGCATAAATGGGCAACTTCAATACTATGCTGAAGCAGGTTTTGCCCGTAGCTGGTACGGTACTTCATTCTGCCAACAAGCCTAACCATTTCGGCATGCAAACCATGGAGACCGCACTCAATAATTGAGTTTTCGCCAACACGAATTATTTCTTCTTCGAGCTCCTTGCGTACTTTATCAACAACTTCTTCTATCCTGGTAGGGTGGATACGCCCGTCTGAAATTAGTCTTTCCATTGAAATTTTTGCAACTTCACGGCGGAATGGATCAAAACCTGAAATTGTGATAGCTTCGGGTGTATCATCAACTATGACATCAACTCCCGTAGCAGCTTCAAATGCACGGACATTACGTCCTTCTTTACCAATGATACGGCCTTTAAGCTCATCACTTTGAATATTCAGTACACTGACAGTAGTCTCTACGGAATGATCCGCGGCACTTCTCTGTATTGCCTGAACGATAAGATTGCGCGCAAGCTTCTTGGCTTCGAGCTTCATCTCATCACGGATCTCTTTCAGCCTGGTAGCTGACTGCATTTTGGTCTCTTCAATGAGATTGTTCATCAGGATCGTCTTGGCTTCTTCAGCAGTCAGACCCGAAATGTTTTCAAGCTTATTGTTCTGCTCCTGTATGAGGCTATCAAGCCTGGTTTCTTTTTCAGAAACTGAACTTATTTTGTTATTGAAGTCATTTTCAAGCCTGTTGATGTTTTTCTCCTTTTTGGCATATTCATCAATCCGTTTGCTTATAACCTCTTCTTTTTCCTGAAGCTGTTTTTCGAATGATTTAAGCTTGTTTTTCTTAGACTGGTAATCGGAATCAAATTCCTGTTTCTTTTTATACCATTCATCTTTTACTTCAAGCAGCTTCTCTTTTTTGATATTCAATGCTGCTTTTTCACCGTCGGCAAGAATTCTTTTTACCTGCTCCTCTGCACTGTTAAGTTTACCTTTCGTTACCTTGTTCTGCATAAACCAGCCAAGATAAAATGTCGCCGCGCAGAGTATGACGATCAGCGGTACTAATACATAAATTTCCTGAAGCATATTTTATTTCTCCGTAATTCTAACATATGATTTTGGGTTGAAGCAATTCCTTTTATTTGTTAGTGTTAATTAATGAAAATAGTTATTTTTAAAAAATAAAAAACCGCACGCGAACTAGAACCATAGCGAAAGAGTTATAGATCCCTCTTTCAACACAGTGGGTGAGTGCCGAAATGTCTTTTAACTTCCACTGATCACGGATCCAGCACCGGTAAACGGTACTGTGGAACCCGAAGGTTCCGGCGATCTTACAGCAAGCTGTAAGCGAGGCCTGTAATTGACATTGGTATCGAGCGTTCTCCCCAATTAAATAGTGTTGGATCTATTTAATTTTTGGCTACGGCCGGTCGGTGCGGTAAACTTATGAAACTGATAACCTGTTTTTAAAGAACGGTGACGCATATTTCAATAAATCTGTTGAAGCAGCTAATTATTTCTTATGTATTACTATCTATATAATCATTTATTTCTTTGACCTGCGAATTAAGCCCGCCGATCAATGATTTATAGTTCTGGTCAAGAACGAAGCTTGAGTTCTTTTCCCTGTAATAATTCTCTGCGATATTTAATGCAGAAACTATAGCTACCGTAAAATCAGACTGGTTTGGAATATCATTCTGCACTTTATGCATCAATGTATCAACATACTGCGCGCTTTTTTCCAAAAGCTCAACATCATCACCCTTTAGAGTATAATGATTATTGAATATTTTGATCCTGATATCCTTCGAGTCCATACGATTTATTGAAGTTTAAATTTTACCTTTATTAAATCCCGACCTTATTGTGATACAAAAACAAATGATAATTTTTAGTCTGAAATATTAAAAACGCTGCTCTTTTTGTTACTGCTGCTCTTTATTTTAGATAAAACTAAAAATTATTATTGGTTTTCTGTTCGAGATGAGTATCAAGCCTAACCATCAGTTCGCGAATCCTTGATTTCAACTGCGCTTTATCTTCCCCTGAAACTTTATTTTTTCTTTCTTCAAGTATTTTGTTCTTAAGGTCAGTAATTTCCTTATCTTTAACCAAAAGTTCGCTATTGCGGTTAGATACCTTTATCTCCGCTTCGCTGAGTGAATGCTCTAATTCTTTAACCTTTTCTTTGAGTAATTTGTTCTCATCTTTGGAAATGTTGAATTTATCCACAAGAATTTTGACTTTAGAGAACATTTTCTCAAGTTCGCTCTTTAGCCCGGAATCGTTAACTTTTAGTATTGAATTATCCATAAATGGATCTGCTTAAATGTAAATTAACTGCCTGTAATTTATTTCCTTAATTCAGCTTTATGCTTTTTTTGCAGCTCAGCTACAATTTTATCCTGAATCTTGTTGACCTCTTCGTTTGTTAAAGTCCTGTCATCAGCGCGGTACTCAATGCTGTATGTATAACTCTTTTTACCGGCTTCATTTTTTGGTTCATATATATCGTATAATGATACTTTCTTTAATAACTTACCTGAATTTACTGAAAGTATCGTATCCATAATTTCCCCTTGTTTTATTGCCGTATCAGCAACTATACAAAGATCCCTTAGAACAGGCGGAAAATTTGAATATGACTCAAAAACTGCTTTGCCGCTTAAAGTTTTGCTTAAACTTAATATGGTATCTGGCATATTATCACAGGCCTTTCTATTCCAATTGAATTTAAGAATTTACCGGAGAAGCTAATGATATTACAAACAATGTTGTTCCGGCTTTTGTATTCTATGGAATAATCCATCAAAGCATTTTGAGCATTATAATCATATTTTTTAATATTTTCAACGCTTAATTTTCCAAACAACCCTTCGACTTCGCTTACCATATCCAAAATGCTGAAATTTCGCTGTTTTTCGCTAAATGACTTAACATCACGCTCTCCTGCCAAAACCAGCAAAATGCTTTTATTTTCGATAATATTATTTTTTTCATCAAAACCAAAAGAACTTCCGGTTTCAAACAGTTTGAGTGTGTTATTGGAGTTTTCGAAATTCAGCTTTATAACTTCAAACATCCCAACATACAAATTTCTTCTAAGAACATTCATTTTGTCACTCGAAGGATTCATAAGACTAACATAATTCTCATCAAATTTCTTCTGGAAATTTTCTTCAACAAGTGTGTTTGATATTACTTCTTTGAATCCCCTGCCTACAATATACTTTCTAACTTCCCGCAGTTGATCATACTCCCTGTTCGAAAAATCACGGGTATCAAGAAAGAGGTTATCATATTCCGGTATTGCAATTTTGTCGTACCCGTTGAGCCTTATCACGTCTTCAATAAGGTCAATTTCCCGGGTAAGATCTTCACGGCGTGATTGCGGTATTTCAAAAAGCAAAGCTTCATCACTTTCTGAAATGAATTTGATATCAATTTTTCCAAGTAATTCCTTTACCGTATCAGCGGAATATTCCACACCTGCAATACGCTTTAAGTGGGATAGTCTTAGAGGAACATTAAGTTTATCTAACCTGTTGGGATAATTATCAATGAATCCATCTGTAATACTACCTCCGCCAAGCTCTGCAATTAACTCAGCTGCTCGTTTGCAAGCCCACTCGGTTCTGTCAATATCAACTCCGCGCTCAAAACGGTATGATGAATCGCTTTGCAGACCCAGGTATTTTGATGAAAGTCTGGTTAATACTGGATCAAAATATGCGCTTTCTATAAATACACTCTTTGTTGAGTTGCTTATTTCAGAATTTTCACCGCCCATTATTCCTGCCAGAGCTACGGGTTTTTCAGCGTCACAGATCAAAAGCACATCATCACGCAAGGTACGTTCCTTGCTATCAAGTGTTTTGAATTTTTTATCATTGCCTGCGGAGCGGACAATGATTCTTTTACCTGAAATTGTATCATAATCAAATGCATGCAGCGGCTGACCGCATTCCATCATAACGTAATTTGTAACATCAACAATATTGTTAATGGGTCTAAGCCCAACTGCGTTTAAATATGATTTTAGCCATTCAGGTGATTCTTTTACCGTAATACCTTCAACCATTGAGCCGCAGTATCTTAAACATCCTTTGGTGTTTTCAATTTCAACTGATATTTTATTGCCTATATCACTTCCGGAAAAATCATTTTTCAATTCCGGCTCTTTAATTTTATTGCCCGTCAATGCGCCAAGTTCCCTTGCAACACCAATATGGGAAAGCAGATCACCCCTGTTTGGAGTAATACCAATTTCAAGGATCACATCATTTTGCTTAAGGTATTCGGCAAATGGAGTGCCAACAGGAAGCTCAGTATCAAGCACCATTATTCCGCTATGGTCATCGCCAAGCTCAAGCTCTTTTGCGGAGCAAATCATCCCTTCGGATGGTTCACCGCGAAGCTTAGCTTTCTTAATTTCAAATCCGCCATTAGGCACAATTGCCCCAACCAATGCCACGCAGACTGTCTGTCCTGTATCAACATTCGGCGCTCCGCAAACGATATTCAGTATTTCGCCGGTACCGGCATCTACCTTACAAACGCTTAATTTATCAGCATTTGGGTGTTTGCTGCGCTCAATAACTTTTCCAATAACAAATTTATTCAGCTTTTCCTGCTGATTTTCGACACTTTCAACTTCTATACCAAGATCAATTAAACCTTTAACCAATTCATCTACAGAAAGAGAAATATCAATATAATTCCGTAACCAATTCAGTGAAATTTTCATAATTTTCCCCAAAGGAGCTTGAAATAGGAGTCCTTTGGACTTTTAGGAGCAAATATACTTAACAGTGATTTAAGTATAAAGGAATGAATTTGTGCGGATTTGAAGTTAATTTTGGATTGCACCGCCTATGTCATTGTAGCATCAATAAAGTTGATAAAAAATCAGAAGATACTCGTTCCACGAAATAAGGTACTATATTGAACATCGAATCTAACAATACTCAATATCCCCTAAAAACACCAAGTCCCGGATTCGTGGCACGAGCTTTTAGAAAATAAAAGTTTGTTTGACTCTTTCTGATCTTTTTAGATATACTATAATTACTGCGGCGATAACCGCGCTGAAAGCAAGTTTTTGCAGCATTAATACCGGGTCATTTGATAAGTGTGCAAATAATAAATATGATAATCCTTCAACAATTATTTCGGCAATAAGATATATTATCATTATTAAAGGGAAATTCCTGTTGCGTTTATAAAAGAAGTAGAATACCACAAAACAAAGGAAAGCAAATACAAGGCTTGAAGCAAGTTCATAATAGACAAATGTATTAAGCATTCCTGCATCTGCGGGAGGCTTATCCTTTATCAATACATCCTTTTCACCAAGCAATTTGTAATACATCTGCAAATTACCAACCCAGCTAATAGCGTTGAGTATAATAAAAGCCTGTACTGCTATCAACCAGCCGCCAAGTGTACGGGTATTAATTTCCTTCTTTTCTTTGATATTATTATTATCCATCTACAAAGATAAATAAACTGCAAATAAAAAAGGTATCTTATTTTTAAGATGCCTTAAGTATTATGATGATTAATACTCTATCGAGGTAAAAACTTACACAGATGAGAATACCCCCTCTATATCTCCCCCTTTTAGGGGGAGACCAAATCAGGATTACTTAACTAAAATCATTTTCTTTGTCTGTACCAGGTCACCGGAAATTAAATTATAATAATACGTTCCGCTTGATAAATCAGCTGCGCTGAAGTTAATGCTGTACTCACCGGCTTTAAGCTCGTTATTCAGCAATGAATTCACTTCCCTGCCTAATGCATCATATACCGCTAGCTTTACAAAGCTGTTTTTGGGAATTGAAAACTCAATCGTTGTATTCGGGTTAAACGGGTTTGGATAATTCTGTTTCAATTCAAACTTATCCGGAATAATATTTGAATTCGGCTCGATACCTACAAGTAATGTACCTCTTGATATTCCCCCGTTTGAACGAACACCGTAATATACCAGATTATTTGCCCGGCTTTTCGCCACGTGCCTGAAGTTGCCCGCAGGAGCAGTGTAGCTTGTTGACCAGGTTGCGCCGTTATCAGGACTCAGATAGATCGCTGTAGCCTGCCTTGTTACCACCCACTGCGTTCCAAATCCTGTAATGCCGCTCAGGTTTGCTGTGCCCGGCAGCGCCGCAGGCGGGTTAACCCAGTTCAAACCGCTGTCTGTAGTCATAAGCAATGCCGTACCGCCTGTAAATCCGGTTAAAGGTGTATTGAACCATATAGCATATGAATTCACCTGTCCGGTTGTAGGCTGAGTTGTCCAGTTAACAAGTGTCAGGCTTTTATACACCCTCGTATTATTTGTGCCAAACCAAACGCCTGAAGTTACTTCGAAGAAAAATGAATTATTCCAGCCTGCATCAGAGCCTGCCTGCGGGAGGTAGAAGTTTGTTGAATCCCAAGTTAAACCCGCATTGGTTGTACCCCACAATGACCATCTGCCGCCCACGGGGTCACCCATAATAAATCCCGCAAAGGCATTACCCATTTGTACAGAATTTATGAAACCACCAGTTTCGGTAAATACCTGAACCCAATTGGCTCCCCCGTTTGAAGTACGGTACAGGAACGATGAAGTCCCTGAACCCGCGACAAGAGCGGTATTGGCATCAATAGCATATATGCTGTGCAGGTCAAGTGTTAACGGAATTGGCGCAGCATTTACGCTGACCCAGTTGGCACCGCCGTTTGTTGTGCGGAGCACTCTGCCTGCATAGCCGCATATCCATGCGTTATTATCATCTACCACTGATACTGATGTTAGCTGTGTGGTCAAGCCGCTGGTCTGCTCAACCCAGCTGATTGGCTGTGAATTAATTGCTGTAATAAAGAAAAATGTAAAGATCGCTGTAATTGCTAATTTCATTTTCAACCCCCTGAGATAAATGTAATTTAACTGTAAAATTTAAACCAATATATTTTCATATGTAGGATATAGCAATACAGTCAAAACGTGATACGGGATATTGTCTAAAATATCCCCAAAAAAAAGACGCCCAAATGGACGTCTCTTAAAAACGTTTTTTGCCTATTTACTTTTTACTTGAGTACTATCATCTTCTTCACACTCACAAAATCATCACTTGTAAGTCTATAGAAATACACCCCGCTTGCGTATGGAGTTGCATTCCATGATGCGTTATAAACACCCGGATCCATTTTGCCGTTTACGAGTATAGCAACTTCCCTACCCAGCATATCGTATACCGCTATTTTTATGTTTGATGATTTTGGAACATCAAATTTTATCTGTGTTTCAGGGTTAAACGGATTTGGATAATTCTGATACAGCGCGAATTTTTCGGGAATGTTGGTATTAATTGTTGTGACTCCGATAATTTCTCCGGGTCCCCCGTTGAAGCATTTAACTCTACCATCACGGCATACGCCAACAAACTCATTCCATTGGTTGCCATCAACACTGTTTAACGCAGCAACCCTATCAGCCCTGTATGTTAAGCTTGCACCGAATTCATAGCTAAAGAGTATTGAACCTGTTTTACCGTTTAGTACATATACTCTGCCCGGCGCCTGTGTTGAATACAATACTTCCGCAACAGTATCGCTTGTAATATCACCAAGAATACCCGCATCACGGATGTATGACGCGCCGAATGACTGCGTCCACATCTGCTGGCCTGTTTTACTATCAACCCTGAATGCGGTTTGCGGACCGGAGCAGGTCACATCTTTAAATCCGTTTTGGTCAAGATCATCAAGTATCTCCACGGTGCCGTTATTGCTTGAGCCCATATTCACTAACCAGGCCTCGGTACCAGCACTTCCGGATAACGCGACAACTGTTCCGTTGAATCCGTACATACTGACTATATCAGTATTTCCATCACCATTAATATCAGGAACTTCCTTCATACTCCATACTGCATTCAGTGTTCCGGGTATCGGGTAATTCCATGTTGAATTGCCCGTACCGTTTAAGCCAATGATTCCATAGGGTCCGCCGTTATTGGTGAATGCAATTGCTCCGCCAACAGTAGTGGCAACAACATCGTAAGTAAATTCTGAATTTATTATGTTCGTCCATAATACCTGGCCGTTAACTGCATTCAGGCAAATTGCTGAATGCCTGCCGGGATTGGTCTGTCCTTCACCGCTTGCTGATATTAACACATCTTTCCTGCCATCGCTGTTAAAATCACGGTCAATCCTTATACCCATAATATCACCATCGTAATTTGTATTGGGTCCTGCATACTCCCATATAATTTTACCTGTTCCGCCGGATAAAACGTAAACTTCTTCGTTTCCGCCGCCGCAGCCTATAACTACTTCTTTTATTCCGTCACCGTTTAAGTCATCCATTATCTGCATCGCGTCTTCCCAATCAACCGAGCCTGTGTTGTTTGTGCCAAAGTATGAATTAAACTTCCAGATAGTATCAGCTGCCCCGGATGAATTTCCGTTGTAACAGATAGTCCAGTAGTTTTCAGTCGCACAGATCATATCAGCAACCCCGTCTCCATTCACATCAGGTATCTGCTTCAAGCTTTTTGGCTGCGGGTCATCGGCTGTGGTAAGCGGGTTATCGGGCACAACACCTTCCCAGACAATATTGCCCAACACGGGCGCGACTTCAATTCCGGTGCCTGAAAGTGATATTTTAGCAGAGGCGTTATTTACTGCGTTCGTTGAAAATATAGCAGAGTCGTTAAATGTCCCCGCTGAGTTTGGGTTGAACCAAATTCTCAGTGTTCTGGTACTTTGCGGATTAATAGTTATCGGGAATCTCGCATTAGTCGTATCATACCTGTAACGTGCTGTTGAAAATGAACATGAATTTATTGTAAGCGGCTGAGTGCCCTGGTTCGTAATATTAAAAGTGAAACCGGTAAGTGAGTTAACCCGCTTGCTGTTAAAATTAAATGTTGATGCAGACAGACCGATATATGCTCCACTGAATACTCCCCTGCCGGTAAGAGTTACAGTTTTTGTTGGATTAGCAAGATCATTGCTTAATATATTCAATGCGCCGGAAGTTGAATCATAAACCAGCGGCGTAAATCCTACCTGGTAATTTTTTGAGCCCCCAGGCTGAATTGTATCCGGCACAGCAGAAGGCGAAATTGAAAATCTTGGATTGGTAAAATTGAATGCGCTGATTATCAGTTTGCCGCTTCCGGGGTTACTGATCGTAAGCGGCTGGTTACCGGTTGTGCCAATTGTTACATTACCGAAATTAATTGAGCTTACATTTGTTGTAATTATCGGACTTCCCAGTCCATTGAGCGCGTATTTATATAGGGTGCGATACTGTCCGACATTATTGCCTACTCTGTAAGCCATGAGCCATAAGTTTGCGCCATCCCAAAATAAACCACGGGGGTCACAATCGTTATCAGGATCAGGTGCCGCAAAAGAAAATATAGTATCACCAACTGCTTTGCGGTATCCGTAAATTCTTTCCTGGTCACTCTGGAAGTTATCAGTGACGTATAGTATAGTATCGCCTTTAACAGTGATACCCTGCACCTGTTTACCTCTCAGCGGAATTGAATCAACCACTGTTTTAGTATTGAGATCAAACTTATATGCATACGCAAACGGATATGAAGCGAAATCAGGGTAGTAGATGGCAGCCCAAAGATGATTCGGGCCATCCATTGCGATTCCGCCGATCCCAATAGTTGTATTACCGTACAGAGATGTAATTCTTATAGTATCAACAGGATTACCTGCAGGATTAACTTTGATAATTCTGGAATTTGTACCGGAAGCATTTCGCGCTATCCAGTAGCCTGTTCCATCGTAAGCAAGGCCGTTATTAAAATTAAAGGGAGTTGAAAGACTATCTTTAATAAGCCCTGTTTTGGAAACAGTATAAATTTTACCGTTACTGCTTGAGCCTATCCTGAGTGTATCGTTTATCTGTGTTATTCCCCAGAATCCATTGTATACTGTTGTGGGTGCGAAATCATAAGTTGAAACCAGTGTCTGTGAATACAGCACGCTGCTGAATAGCAGCAGTATAATGAAATAATGTGTTAAATTCCGTTTCATTACAAGCTCCGTTTAAATTGGTGATGTGCAATTATCACAATTTAATAATTAAAATTAAATGCAAAATTAACTTTCTATGGTTAGGCAAACAAAAAGCCCCGCAAGCATTGCTTACGGGGCTTTATTAATTCAAATCCAGTAATTCTAGTTTTCGCCTTCTTTTTTAGGTTCTTTTCTGATTTCCTTTGAAGGAGCGATCTTTTCAATATTTACATCATTGTTTCCGCTGTTTTCAGGATCGTTTGATCTTTTGTAGTTCCTGTATTCAACGTTGCTGCTGTTTGTTTTGGGAGCTGTATATTTTCTCTTATAGCTCTTTTTCTTCTTGGATGAATATTTTTTCTTCTTTGAGTACTTTTTCTTTTTGGAATATTTCTTTTTTCCGGTGTACTTTTTCTTCTTTGAGTACTTCTTCTTACCGCCTGAGTACTTCTTCTTTGAGCCCTTCTTTTTCTTTAAAGATTTCTTCTTTTTTGAATATTTCTTTTTGGGCTTTTTCTTCTTTGTTAATTCGGTATTAGCAGTTTGCTTGCTCTCTGCAGAAAATCCAACAACAGGCAGGCTGGCGATACCAAATATGAATACCATTGCCCATACGAGAAATGATCTTTTGGTCATTTATTACCCCCCTTTCGAGTAATTTAAATTAGTAAATCAATGCAAATATAAGGGAATTTTAAATAATTACAACCCATTTTTTAATCTTTTATCCTTAGTAAATTATAAGTATTTTGCATAAATGGCTGAAAAATCGCAAAAAACGGTACTTATTGCAATGAGCGGAGGGGTTGATTCTTCTGTAGCGGCCCACTTGCTCTCAGATAAGGGTTACAATCTTGTTGGAGTGACCATGAAAACCTGGGGATTCGACGATATCCCCGAAAAGGATTCGGGCTGCTGTTCACTTGAAACGATCTACAGCGCAAGAAATACAGCGCAGCTTTTGGGTTTCCCGCATTATACCATGGATTTTACCGATAAATTCAATGAAGTGGTTATAAGCAATTTTATTGAGGAATACCTGAAAGGCCACACGCCTAACCCATGCGTATTATGCAATAAAGCCATAAAGTGGGGAGCCCTGCTTGAAAAAGCGGAAGAGCTTGGAGCTGATTATATAGCAACGGGTCATTATGCTCAGGTGAATTACGACGACAAATTGAGCAGGTACCATATAAGCCGCGCAGCTGATCTGACGAAGGATCAGTCATATGCCCTTTGGCAGCTTTCGCAGCATTCACTGGCTAGAACGCTCTTCCCGCTGGGTGGATACAAAAAGACCGAAATTCGTGAAATTGCCAAAAAGCTTGGGCTCAAGTCGGCTGATATCCCCGATTCCCAGGAAATATGTTTTGTTCCCAATGATGATTACAGACAGCTAATACAGATAAGGATGCCTGAGCTTAAACATGCAATTGAAGGCGGAGATATAATATATCATAATAAGAAGATAGGCAAACATAAGGGCTATATTAACTATACAATAGGCCAAAGACGCGGTTTGGAAGTTTCACTGGGTAAACCAGTGTATGTATCAAAAATTGACGCGGAAAACAATGTTATATTTGTTGATGATGAACAGGGTATCTATAATACAGAATTTATTTGCAGTGAAATCAATCTTCAGAAGTATAGTTCGATAAACTCACCAATTCCTGCTGTTGTGAAGATAAGATATAAAGATAAAGGTTCACAGGCTGTAATTGAGCAGTTAAATAATAATGAAATTAAAGTTATATTTGATGAGCCCAAAAAAGCAATTACCCCGGGTCAATCAGCAGTATTTTATGACGGCGATGACCTGATAGGCGGCGGGATCATACAGAATATTACGAATTAAGAATTAGGAATTACGAATTTTATATTGGATATATTCAGAAAATTAGAAATAGCGGCGAAGCGGAAAAGGAAGACGATCATTCTGCCGGAATCATATGACCCCAGGGTTATTGAGGCAGCGAAAGTCATACTGAAAAAGAAGCTTGCAAAGCTAATCATGATTGATACAGGCAGAAACATAAAGCTGCCCGAAAACGATGACCTCGATATAATTGATATAGAATTTTCTGTACAGCTTGCTGAAGAATACAGAAGGCTAAGAAGCAAAAAAGTTAAGCGATTCACTTTTGCGGATGCTGAAAAGTCTTTGCGTGATCCCCTGTTATTTGCATGTATGCTTCTTAAAAATAAATATGCCGATGCAGTTGTAGCCGGAAGTGTTTATTCAACCGGTAATGTATTAAGGAGCGCAATTCAGACAGTGGGTTTGAGCGATGGAAATAAAACTGTATCATCATTTTTTTTGATGAGCTTCCCAAAAGGTAATAAACATTACGGAAAAGTGTTTGCTTATGGTGATTGCGGTGTACTGCCAAATCCAACCGCTGAGCAGTTGAGTGATATTGCGATACAAACATCACTGAATTTTAAGAAACTTACCGGTATAAATCCAAAAACTGCATTCCTCAGCTTTTCGACAAAGGGCAGTGCAAAGGATGAATCAACTGAGAAAGTCATTGAAGCAATGCATATTACACGTAAGCGCATGCCGGGATTGATTTGTGACGGTGAATTGCAGTTTGATACTGCATTTGTACCTGAAGTTGCCCGGAGAAAAAACCCAAAAGGAAGAATAATGGGTGATGCGAATGTATTTATATTCCCCGACCTGAATGCAGGGAACATTGCGTATAAGATCACAGAGCGAATCGGCGGCGCAATTGCCACGGGACCGATTGTGCAGGGTCTTGCCCTGCCGGTTATGGATCTCAGCCGCGGCTGCAGTGCAGGTGATATTGTTAATATGAGTATAATAGCATCGCTTTATTGATAAATAGAATCAGTACAATAAAACAATAATGAAAATAATAAAAGCTACACTTGCAGAACTTGAACAGACTGCGAAGCTGTTCGATGATTACCGTGTATTTTATGACCAGGAGCCTGATATTGAAGGCGCACTGAAGTTCATAAATGAACGGCTGAAGAACAATGATTCCGTGATATTTATAGCGCTTGATGAGAATAACGATGGTATGGGTTTCGTGCAATTATATCCAAGCTTTACATCAATTGGCATGAACAGAATGTGGGTATTTAATGATCTGTATGTTGATATTATTCATAGGCACAAAAAAGTTGCCGAAAGTCTGATCGAAAGATCAAAAGAGTTCATACGTGAAACGGGCGCAGCGGGAATGGTGCTGGAAACGCAGAATGAGAACCATCCTGCGCAGAAGCTTTATTTTAAAACGGGATGGATAAAGGATGATATGCATATGAGCTTTTTCTGGAAGCGTGATTAAACACACAATTGACAAATTGTTTATTTGAGGAACTTTTCATTTAATCTATTGCATTATTAAATTGATATGGATTATAAAGATTATTATAAAGTATTAGGGGTATCAAAAACAGCATCGCAGGATGAGATAAAAAAAGCATTCCGCAAGCTGGCGATGAAATATCACCCCGATAAGAACTCAGGCGATAAGACCGCAGAAGCAAAGTTCAAAGAAGTGAACGAGGCACACGAGGTCATAGGTGACCCGGAAAAGCGAAGGAAGTATGATGAGCTTGGCTCAAACTGGAATGCATACCAGCAGGGCGGTCAGACAGGCGGCGGCGGTTTTGACTGGGGCAAATACCAGCAGCAGTACGGCGGCCAGGGCGGTCAGACTTACAGCACGAATTTTGGAGACTTTTCCGGCGCATTTGGCGGAGGAGGAGGCGGTTTCAGTGATTTCTTCGAGGCATTCTTCGGCGGTGCGGGTTCGGGATTCACCGGCGGCAAGCAGCGCGGCGGCAAACGTCAGCAATTGAAAGGTGATGATATGCAGGCTGAGCTGCCAATCAGGCTTGAGGACGCTTATAATGGCGCCGAAACAATTTTTGAGGTCGGCGGACAGAAGATAAAGCTTAAAATTAAAAAGGGCGCTTATGACGGCCAGACCTTAAAACTTGCAGGAAAGGGATACCCAGGTCACAACAACGGACCAAACGGCGACCTTCTGCTTACTTTGAAGCTGCAGAAACATCCGTTATATAACAGGATTGATGATGACCTTTATATGGATCTGCCATTGGATATTTTTACAGCCGTGCTTGGCGGCAAGCTTGATGTTACCACACTGAAAGGTAAAATTAAAATTACAATTCCGCCTGAAACATCGAATGGTAAGACTCTAAGGCTGGGCGGACTTGGTATGCCGAAGTACGGCAAGGATTCACAGCACGGTGACCTGTTTGTTAAGATAGATCTGCAAACTCCCAAAGGCCTGACACCTGAAGAGAAAAAATTATTTGAGCAGTTAAGGGATTTGAGGAAGAAGTAATACTATTGTAATTTGTAAATCAAAAGGGGCTCTCATAGAGCCCCTTTTTGAATTTATAGACTATGTATCTGTATGTTTCCTGATTATGAAGTCAATTCGTTTGATCTTACCCGGACTCAAGCCATATTCAAATAAATACATTTCATTTTTTGCGGTAATAGCTCCGATCACACCACCTACTAACCCTGCGGGAATTGAAGTTAAGAAGCAAAAAGCGATCAACCCCGGGAAACCAATACTTCCATGCCCTCCTGAAATTGTAAGAGCAGTAACTAAACCAACTCCAACCCCAACAAGTGAGCCGATAAAATAACCTTTTCCGAACGGCATTGAAGGTTTGAATTCCATTTTTCTTATTCCTGCAATATTCACAGTTTTCGGGCGGTTATCTTTAACTACCTTTATCGTAGTATCTGTATGAAGTATGATCCTCACGTTCAGGTAAGAGCTCTTATCATCCATGTATATATCGCAATACTCCGATGTATCTACGGTAACCGTTTCAATATTTACCTCCTCATATTTTTTTGGAGGACTTTCCTCAACATCAGAGAGCTCAACCTCTGCGTTCAGAACAAATTTGATATCTTTTACGGGAATAAAGAGGTTTGTGATATCTGTCTGAAGTGTAATCGTATCAGAAGCACTGTTAACAATCCGGCCTTCAACCTGGAATCCGTTATACAAGACTATTTTACACTCCCTGCCCGGCCTGAGCGAATCACCTGAATTGTTTTGTGCGTAAATCGAACCGGTCAAAAATATACAGAAAGAAAATATGATGAGGATAATTTTCATATGCTGATTAACTAATAATGTTTTGACATCGCGTAATGAATACGCTTCAATTTGGCG
>JBHEKV010000102.1:0-22494 GCA_041859235.1 Ignavibacteria bacterium
GATGTATCATTTGTAGGAAATTTTGGCGCGATTACAGGTGAGCAGGGTGCAATTTGGACAACCAGCAACGGCGGAGCTAACTGGACACCTGTTTATTTCGGGCATACGCCATTCAGGGGAATAACCAATAATTTTACAAACAGTTTCATAGCCGTAGGAGACGGAGGAAAAGTTTACACGTCAACTAACGCAGGAGCTAACTGGACAGCAAAAGTTACTTCACAAACAGGTACAATTTATTCAAGCGCGTTTGCAGATGCGAACACGGGATTCATTGGAGCATTTGGCAACAAAATACTTAAAACCACCAATGGCGGAGATAACTGGGCAGAAATACCCAGTCCGGTGAACTCGTATTTGTATGACGTGAAGTTCATGAACAGCCAATTTGGGTACGGTATCTTTTCCAGCGGATATTTTATGAAAACAACCAACGGCGGCGCAAACTGGCAAGGTAACCAGATTGCACAGGGAATGTACGGTTGGTCGATCCATTTTACAACTACTTCAAATGGTTACGCAGTTGGCGATCCCGGAAAAATATACAGAACAACCAACGGCGGGGATAACTGGGCTATGATGACTCACAGTTCAAATGTTAACCTGACCGGAATTACTTTCGTAAACGCTGATACAGGATTCATTACTGGGTATAACGGAGTGATCTTAAGAACAACAAACGCAGGCAGCAGCTGGGATTCACTTGCAACAGGTACCACATCAATCTTAACAAAGGTTACTTCTAATCAGAATGGTGTAATTCTAGTATCAGGCATATTCGGCAGGATAATGAAATCAACAAACCTTGGCGCAAACTGGGTATCTGTTACAGGCTTAACCCAATATACTATCAACGATGTAAAATTCCTGAATAACAATACAGCATATGCAGTAGGCTCAGGCGGCGAACTTTTTATTACTCACAATGCAGGTGATACATGGGTAAAAGAGCAGTCAAAGTCAGGGAATATAGTAAGGACTTTCAGTATTGTATCTCCATCAAAACTGATGCTTTTTGGAGAAGAAGGAAACATGCAGAAATATACCCCCGATCTGACATCAACAGGCAACGAAAACAACAGTGAAGTTCCTTCACGTTACAGTCTTGAGCAGAATTTCCCAAATCCGTTCAATCCCGCAACAAACGTTAAGTTTTCAATTCCTGCAGCCGGAAACGTGAAGCTGGTTGTATTTGATATTACAGGAAGGGAAGTAAAAGTATTAACCAATGAGAAAATGGATGCAGGCAGCTATGAAATAAGTTTTAATAGCGCAGGGATCTCTTCAGGGGTTTATTTTTACAGGCTTGAAGTAACAGGTAATGAAGGATTGAGCTTCAGTGAAACAAAGAAAATGATATTAGTAAAGTAATCCCGCCAAAGCAGAAACGCGGGAGTTCGAAAATGTCATAAGACATTTTCTCGAAAGCAAAAAAAGAACAATAAATAAAAATGAAAAACATAAAATATATAATAACGATCTTAATAATGGCTGTAAGCGGATCATTTGCTCAAAGCTGGCAGTGGGTTAACCCGCTGCCGCAGGGCAACCCGCTGAACGCAGTAAGCTTCATAAACGATAATACAGGTTTTGCGGCGGGTTCACTTGGTACAATGCTTAAGACAACTGATGGCGGTTCTAACTGGAATACTGTTAATGTGAATACTCAGCGTGATATCTGGAAGATCTTTTTTGCAACATTAACCACAGTGTATGCCTGCGGCGATAGCGGACTCGTTCTGAAATCCACAGATCTTGGCAGCACATGGAGCCAGGTGAATATCAATACACCACGCACTATGAGAGCCATTCAATTCTTTGACCAGAACACAGGCATAACAGCAGGTGCCTCAGGGCAGATGTTCAAAACCACTAATGGGGGGCTGAACTGGACAAGTTTTAATTCAGGTACAGGTATGGATATTTGGACAATATGGTTTACAAGTCCCGAGACCGGATATATCCCCGGTACAATGGGTACAATACAAAAAACAAATAACGGCGGGGCAAACTGGACTGTTATCAATACGGGAAGATCCACTTTTATTACAAAACTATTTTTTGCAAACGGAACAGGTTACGCGGCATGTACACAGGGTGAAGTGCTGAAATCAACCAATGACGGTCAGTCATGGTTCCTGGTCGGGGGCGCGACATCCGCAACAGTTAATGATATATTCTTTACCGATTCAAATAACGGTTCGTTGGTTCTTGAGTTGGGAAGAATTTACAGAACCACCAACGGAGGAGTTAACTGGGAACAGACGCTTGGTGTTCCTCTTTCAGGCAGGGCATTAACATTCATAAACGGTAAGGGTTTTATGACCGCTGCAGGCGGCAGAATTTTCCGCTCTACAAATGCAGGCGTTAACTGGGGTCCGGTGGTAAATAATGTGATAACAAACATCAACGGTCTTGCAATTGCGTCTCCATTGGTTAGTTACATGATAGCGGAAGACAGGATAGTATATAAATCAACTGACGGCGGAAATAACTGGAGTTTATATCCAACACCGGTGAATATGAGTTTTTTGAATAATATTGCTTTCGCAGACGCTAACACCGGAATAATAGTCGGTTCTGTCCCAAATATGAAAAGGACAACCAATGGGGGATTGAACTGGGTGACTGTAGATCCCGGTACAACTTCAGATCTTTACGGCGCGCAGTTCATTAACGCAGCCACAGGCTTCGTAACAGGTGATATGGGTGTTGTAAGTAAAACTACCAATGCGGGGCTTAACTGGACACCGATAAATACAGGTACCAGTCACTCGTTTGAATGTGTATATTTTCTGGATGAATCAACCGGATTTGCGGGCGGTATGAACCAGAAATTATTCCGTACGGTAAACGGAGGGCTTAACTGGTCTCAGGTTACAAGCGTAACATCATCTGTAAATGATATTCTTTTTGTGGATGCAAATACGGGATTCACAGCAAATGATTTTGGTATGGTATTCAGAACAACTAATGGCGGCGCAAACTGGCAGGGGCAGCAGCTCGGGTTCTATTCACACAATTCAGTAACATTCCTTAACAATACCACAGGTTACACCTCAACCGAAGAAGGAATGATCTATAAAACAACCAATGGCGGGGTGAACTGGACAGCAGAGCCCAGAATAACCATTAATTCCATAAGAAGAATGAAGGCGGCACCCGGGTACAATATTATTGCTGCAGGTATATACGGCACTATCTTAAAGTACGGACTGAATATGACCTCAACAGGAAATAATAACAGCGAAGTACCATTGAAGTTCTCGCTTCAGCAGAATTTTCCGAATCCGTTTAACCCGAATACAAATATAATGTTTACAATTCCGGAACGCGGAAACGTTAAACTAACTGTTTTTGATATAACCGGCAGAATAATAACCGAACCCGCAAACGGTAATATGAATACGGGCAGCTATGAAATAAGCTTTGATGGTACGGGTATCTCTTCAGGGGTGTACTTCTACAGGCTTGATGTAATCAGCGAGACAGGACTGAATTTCAGTGAAACAAAGAAAATGATATTAATAAAGTAATCCCGCCAAGGCAGAAACGCGGGACTTCGAAAATGTCGTAAGACATTTTCCCGAAAGCAAAAATAAAACAAAAGGCGAAAAATAAAAACATAACGACTAACTAACTAAAAAAATAAAAAAATTACAAAGATGAAAAAATTCAAAAAAATAATGCTCATATTTCTTGGACTCATTGTAGTCCTTGGAGTATCAGGGTATGTTTATTTCAACCAGCAGTTTCCAAAGGAATTAGCCGCAGAAGACATTAAAATTGAAGTTACACCCGCCAGACTTGAACGCGGTAAATACATATTTGAGCACGCTGCAGCATGTGTTGATTGTCATTCCACACGTGATTTCAGTAAGCTTTCGGGCCCCGTAAAACCGGGCACCGAAGGTATGGGCGGTGATAAGTTTGATGAAGAAATGGGTTTGCCTGGAACGTTTTATGCCCGGAACATAACACCTTACGGAGTAGGTACATGGACTGACGGAGAACTTTTGAGGGCTATAACGGAAGGTATCAGCAAAGACGGTTCAGCACTCTTCCCGATTATGCCTTATCTTGTATACGGAAAAATGGACCGTGAAGATATCTACTCGGTGATAGCTTACATCAGAACACTTCCTTCGATTAAAAATGATGTTCCTAAGGATGAGGTTAAGTTTCCTATGAGCATGATAATGAAAACTATCCCCGAAAAGAACGCTTTTACCCAGAAGCCGGATAAAAAGGATATTATTGCATATGGCGAATATATGGTAAAAGGCGCTTCATGTACTGATTGCCACACTCCATCAAAAGACGGTGTTCCCATTCCGGGAAAAGAATTTGCGGGCGGAATTGAAATAAACCTTCCGGGTAACACTGTTGTAAGGACAGCAAATCTTACACCTGATAATGAAACAGGGTTGGGTTTGTGGACAAAAGAGCAGTTTATTAAAAGATTTAAGCAGTGCAGTGATCCTGCATACGGCAACACCCCGTATAAACCGGGTGAATTCCAGACTATTATGCCGTGGACTGTATACGCAGGCATGACCGAAGAGGATCTTGGCGCTATTTATGAATATCTGAGAACTCTCCCCGCTGTAAAGAACCAGGTTGAGAAATTTTCTGTGAAGAAGCAGTATTAAGATTTATATGCAGAATTTCTCCAGGGCTCATTCCCAAACTCCGGTTTGGGAATGGCCGTGTCCCAAACCGGAGTTTGGGACACAGAGAAATGGGAAAATATATCTCATAAATTTTTCAACAGAGTTTACCTTTACATGTTAGGGGGTTAGTTGATCAGCAGGGAGGGTAGTGCCTCCCTGTTTTTTTTACCTGTTTACCAATGATTCATCATCAATAAGGGTTTCGCGGAGATCAATGCCATGCTCAAGCACAGATTTGAGGTTGGTAAGGAAAAATACCCAGCAGGCGCAGCAATTTATATGTGCGAAATCATTTTTTTCCGCTCCGGATGTATACTTTTGGTGCAAAGTCAATAAGGTACGCCCTTCAACTTCTTTAATTGTAATTGTAACTTCAAATAACTTACCAAATGTAAAAGAGAACAGTTCATTTTCAGCAGACTCAATTATACGCCCGCTGATATTCAGATCTTTTGCAAGCCATTGCCAGCGGAAAGTATCATCCTTACAGGCAGGAACTGAAGCATTTAAAATATTACCATTTGAATCTATATATTCAGCCTGGCCCATAAACCACCTGCAAATGCCGTCACCTGTTGCAATGTAATAATAAACTTCACCTTTCAATGAGTGTAAATAAATAGAATGGCGAAATTCAGCCAGATTGAAATTATTTTCAGTCATTAAAAATTGAAATTAATTTTCATCCTCGCACATAAGCCAGTTTACTGCTTCTTCAAAATCATCAAATGCATTAACATTATACCCGCGGTTGGAAGCGCACATTTCCAGGAAGCGGGCTTTGTCAATATCATGCTGAGAGCCGAGCAGTATGGCGATCTTTTTTCTGAAAGCCTGACGGTGATTACCTACTTCCGTTATAAGTTCATATATATCCGAAAGCGATAGCCCGGGAAGGGTATCGCGTATATCTACAAGCAGGTCATGGAGGTCATCCGGGGTATTGAGGCGTGCAATTTCTGTGAGTACGTTTTTGCTCTGTTCCAGGCTAAGCTGCCCCGAAGCAGTTGTTTTGATGAAATCCTTGGTCTTAACGAATTTTATCTCTGCTTTCATTGCTATAATGTTAAAGTTGGTCAAAAAGGCAAGTTATTCAGATCTACATTGCCTCCCGATACAATAATACCGATTTTTTTATTTCTAAAATCCGCTATTTTTTTTAGCAATGCTGCAAACGCCGCTGCGCTTGAGGGTTCAATTATTATCTTCATTCTCTCCCACGCAATACGCATGGCGCTGATTATTTCTTCTTCTGTTACCGTGAATATTTCTGATACATAGTCCTTAATGATTGGGAAGGTAATATCGCCGAGTGATGTTCTGAGTCCATCAGCAATGGTATCGGGATCTTTGACAGGAATTATCTTTCCGGCTTTAATGCTTTGGTACGCATCATCTGCGTTAGCGGGCTCACCGCCGTATATTTTTGTCTCGGGACTGAAATTTTTGAACCCGAGCGCTATGCCGCTTATCAAACCGCCTCCTCCAATAGGCACAAAAACCGCATCAAGTGTTTCAGTATCACGAATAAACTCAATTGCGCATGAACTGTGCCCTATGATCACATTAATATCATTTGAAGGGTGTATAAATGCGGCACCCGTTTGACTGCGAACCTCTTCGCATTTGTTCTCCCTGTCAGAAGGTTTGTTTCCGGAATAAATGATCTCAGCGCCGTAACCCAGTACTGCGTCACGTTTGGCAGGAACAACTGATTCAGGCATAACAATTTTCGCATTTATAGCCGCCTGTTTGGCGGCATATGCCAGCGCCTGTGCAAAGTTGCCCGATGAATGAGTGACGACCCCCTTTGCTCTTTTTTCAGCGTTTAAAGCAAGTACGGCGTTCATCGCCCCGCGTATTTTAAATGAACCGGTTTTCTGGAAATTTTCGCATTTAAAGAAAATTTCCGAGGCGGCCATTTCGTTGATCAGCCGAGAAGTCATTACAGGAGTTCTGTGGATATATGGCTTCAGGTTATCCGCAATGAGGTCTAATTTATTTTTTCCGGGGAGCTCAGTTGGCATTTTTATCAGTTGCTGATCTGTAAATATTGATTATTGCAAATATAGCAATTATGAGCCAAACAATATTTACAAATGTTGAGGGATATGCGGCGTAGAACATAGTATTAATTATAAGGCAAATACTGCCAATTATATTAAGTATTTGGTATAATTTTGAACGGGCAGTGATTTTGTGAATACTTAGTAATCCATATGCTGCCAATACACAAACGGAGCCTGCCCATCCGGTGATATCTATAAGTAATTTCTCGTTCAGATGACTACCAGCCTTTAGATTTCCTTAGATTCGTAATGTGCGCCAGATGATGATCACAATGCCAGGCATACAAATGCATTAGCGAGGCTATAGTCATTTGCTGTTTGCTGCCGGGGTGATACAATTTGCGCTCTATATCTCCGGGTTTCATCCCTTTTAGCATTACCACCCATCTTTTGTGCAATGCTTCAAGCAGGGGAAGGGAGAGCTCAATAGCACCGGATTTAGCCTCAGGCAGCTCTGCCCAATCAGCTTCTTCATACGGCCGGATGGTTGGGTTATCTTCTGTCAGCGCAAGCTTGAATCTGGTGTAACTGTTTATGTGGCTATCGGTTACGTGGTGAACCACCTGCCTAATTGTCCACCCGCCCGTGCGGTAAACGGTATCAAGCTGGTTATCAGTTAGACCGGAAACTGCCTGCTTGATCTTAGCCGGAAAGAGTTCAATAGTATTAATGTACCATTTTATATCATCCGGTGTGTAATTTTCTTTTTGTGCAAATTCGCCAATTGGATATTTGAGGGATTGAAGATCAGTTTGTGTCATTTATTGAAGTTCGCTTATTTGTTAAATATACTTTTAATTTTTTCCATGCGGTAATCAAAAATATATTCCAGTTTTTTCTTTACGGCAAGTCTATGTATAACAGGCTCCAAAAGCCAGCCCGGCGGCAGGTATGATACTATATCTTTGACAATGGTTTTACTGCCATGTGACTCGAACGCATGTTCGTGAATCCATACCCGGTAAGGGCCCTTTATTTGTGTATCAACAAATCTGAATGGCGGTTCCCATTGAGAAATTTCAGTTTTCCAGCTGAACGGAATTCCGCTTAATTTTATTTTGTAGTCAATTAACGTTCCCTGTTTCATTTCAATAGGTAAAGGTGTAATTATCTTAAAATTCAGTTCAGGCGGAGTGATGGCATTCAGATTTTCGGCTTTTGCAAAGAATTCGAACACTTCATCAATAGGACGGTTTACTTCCGTCTTGCGGTATATTACCCTCATTCTATTTTTCTAATTCGCTTTTTAAAATGATCAGTTCTTTTTGAAGCGTAAACAGTTCTTTTCGCTTTTTTATTATGAATACTCTTTTTATATGTCGTAGCTCATCCAGCCATTGTCTGAATTCCGGCTCATATACTTTTCTGACAAGGTTCATAGCTTTAAACATTCTGATTGTCTTTTTCCAAATCCAGCTGTTGGGCGGGTCATAGGGGTTGTATCTGAAAGTATACTGTATGTGCCGTTTCACGGCATTCAGATAGCTGAACCACGCAGGATATGCAAGGTATATTATGATATCGGCGGCTTCCAAACGTTTTTTCATTGTTGATTGATATGACCAGCCTTCAACGATCCAGCTCTTTTCCGAGAGCACTTTTTGCAGCAATTGCAGGTGCTGCTGCTCATCATACCTTTCCCAGTTCTTTTTGAATGTGATCTTATCAAGATGAGTTACCGGCAGACGAAGAATAGCTCCGAGCTTTTCTGCCAGTGTTGATTTACCCGTACCTCCGTTACCTGTGATGATTATTTTCAACTTATCTCTTAAGAACTTAAAAGAAAGGAATCTGTTCAATCAGTTTACCTGCAGAAAACCTATTTGGGCTAAGAATATCAGTATCAATTTCATTCTTTTTGCCGCAGACTATATTCGCAAGCAGCTCGCCAATAGCTGGTGAGTGCATCACTCCGTGCCCCGAAGAGCCGTTAGCATAGTAAAGATTATTCAGGTTCTCAGCTTTGCCAAGTATCAAATGTTCATCCGGTGAAACTTCATAATACCCGGCCCAAGAACTGGTTTTATCAATACTGCAGCTTTTAAGTGCCGGAATTTTTTCTTTGGCAATAGTAAAAACCTTTTCAAGCCACGCTGACTCAACATTCAAATCGCTATTATTTTCAGGTTCATCGGGCAGCAGCAGAATAAGATGTTCATTACGCATTCTGAAATGAAAGGCTGAATCAACCCAAATAGTCATTGGAGTATAATCAGGAATTGTGTTCCTTTCTTTTAATTTGCAGACCTGACGTTTTAGCGCTTTAACGGGGATTGATTCACCTGCAAATCGGGCTATTTCCGCAGCCCATGCACCGGCTGCGTTTACAATAACATCACCTTTTATTACACCCTGTGATGTATCTATACTCATAACATTGCTTGGGCTGCGATTTATTCCGGTGACCTTTGTATCATAAAGGAATTCAACACCACTTTTTTTTGCTGAGTTTATATAGCCATTTAAAATATTCATTGGCTCTATGAAACCATCACTCTGGCAAAATGAACCGCCGATAATGTTTTTGGAATTAATATAAGGATTCAGTTTGCGTATATCATCCCCGGGAACAAGCATCGCATCTCTTAAGCCGCAGCTTCGCTGCAGGGCATTTGCCCGTTTAAGGTAATCAAGCTCTTTTTCATTTTGTGCAAGAAACAGGTAACCCGCTTGCACATACCCGGGGTCAATTCCGTGTTCGTATTTGAAATCAATCAGTTTTTGCCTTGCAATTAGCGAGAGCTGAATATTTATCTTAGAACCAAACTGCGAGCGGTACCCGCCGGTTGCACGGCAAGTGCTGCCATTACCGGGTTCTGCGTTACAATCAAGTACAATTATGTTCTTTACACCATTCAAAGTTAAATGGTATGCAATGCTTGCGCCAATAACTCCCGCGCCAATTATTATTACATCGGCATACCGGATGTTCCTTGAATTCATTACAGGTTACTGCTGTATTTTTCCTGTTTTACGTTAAGGGTGAACATGTGTTCGGGGTTTTTATAACATTTTATTTCCAGTGAATTACCGCTGGGATCTTTGAAAAACATCGTAGCCTGTTCACCGGGCTGGCCCGCAAACCTTATTGAAGGCTCTATTATGAATTCAACTTTTTCTGCGTGAAGTTTATCTGCAAGTTGATGAAACTCATCCCATGGCATTATGCAGCCAAAATGCGGTATAGGCACTATTACATGATCAACTACTCCGCAGGGAATTGATTCAGGTACTTTTTCTGATACATGCATCGATAGCTGGTTGCCGCCAAAGTTGAAATCAACCCACGAGTCACTGCTCCTGCCTTCGGCGCAGCCCAGGATTTGACCGTAGAATTTGCGTGTTGAAGGCAGATCTTTCACTAAAAATGAAAAATGGAATGGATAATCAGGCATTAAGTTAATGAGAAATTTCAAAAACATTAAAATATAATCGTAAGAAGTCAATATAAAGCCCAAAATTATGATATTGCTGTAAAAGAAAAAGGGATCTTCCTGAACATAAAGAAAATCCCCGAAAAGAAAATAGTAAATTAATTGCTTAAGCCACCCAAAACTGTAACTAAAACATTAATAACTATACCTACTGCAACTCCGATAAGAGCGAATGTGCAGGCTGATTTAGCTGCTTTCGGGTTCTTATCTTTGTTGATAAACCATAGAATTGCGCCTACAAGCGGAATACAGAAAGAAACGATCTTAAGTATCAGACTCAGATCTTCTGTCTGCTGGTTATCTGTTGGTGCAGGTGGTGGTGTTGTTGGTTCCATGATTTGATTCCTCCTTTAGATTACTTAAATATACTGCTTATAATATTTTATTCAAAAACAGAAACTAAGTTATAGCCAGAATTAAATGACCTATCCACTGGCCCAATAATGCCGCAAGCGCCATACAGGCTGCCCCTGCGGGGATACCTGTTGCCAGGCGGAGCCAATTATTACTTTCCCTGTTCATGTATGCCTGTGTAAGGCCATCAACCAATGCGGGAACCATCAAAAGAAAAATCCAGAGAAAGCTGGGCATCCATATGGAAAACGTGAATATAGGAAGTGCAAAATACCCCAGGTAAAACCCGGTACAGCGGGCGCAAACAGGGAATTGTTTTCCTTTATAAAAGAATGAACGTTCCGGTTTGCGGTGACAGAAAACGAATTCCAACTTCACTTTTTGTTTCGGGGTGTTTATTACTGCTTCAGACAAAAATTATGTATTTTATTGATTTAAAAATATAAACTAATAATGCTAATAAGCAAAATCAATGTAATTTTGCGATTACCTGTAATTTATTCGGGGTTGGCATCTTCAAGCTTCTTAAGCTCAATTTCAACCCACCCGCACAAAATATCCTTATCTGCCTGCGAGAGTTTAGCATCGCCATGCAGGATAAGATATGGCGGAAGCGGCATTTCATCTGATTTGATCTCTTCGCAAATTTCGTTCAGCCGGGCTTCCTGTTTTGCCGCAGGGATCTTATTCCACTGGCTGAAATTCATTTTTTTCCTTCCCTTGACTACATCATCCCCAACAAGCCAGCTTACCGGGGCTATTGAAGAATACCAGGGCCATACCGTATGGTCGCTGTGGCAGTCATAACATGAACGCTTTAATATGCTTTCAACATTTGCAGGGACTGTCATAACTTTAGTTATGTGCCCGGGAGTTATATCTGCCGTACTGGACATATCGGGACGGTTAAAGAACTGAATGGCTATTAAACCAACTACCAGTATTGCCAGAACTACTTTAATTATTTTTTTCATTTTCTTGCTGTGGTATAAAAATACTGTTCCGGAATTAAATATCCATTTCAAAAAGTTTTTTGCCGGTCTTAAAATCAAACCCCATTAACCCCTGACCCTTTAACTGGAGCACAACCAGATTGCCTGAACGTTTTACGTCAATGTTTGATTTTGTGAAGAACAAACTTGAAAAAGTATCATCCTCTTCATCAATTTTCATTTCATCGAACATTTCATCAGGCTGAATGGTCCACATTTCTTTACCTGTCTTTACGTCAATGCATGACATTAGCCTGCTGCTTTTTTTACCAAGTTTATCGAGATATATGATAATTGCGCAATCAGCGTCATCGTAATACATTATGCCTTCAAGATAAACCTTCTCACCCGGGGTTCCTACTTTGATCTTCAGATGGTTTTCAAGGTAATCATCGCTGCCTTCAATCCGCTCAACCCTTGATTTGTTATCCTTAATGCTTGCTTTAGGACCTGTGGCCGTCAGGAACTTTTTCCTGGGTGAAGATGAGTTATCTTCAGCTGCCAGAATTGGGATAGTGATAATAGTTGAATCCTTATTCAGCTTTTTGTTGAGCTCTGAATAATCCTTGTAGAGTTTAGAATCCTCAAAGCTATAGAGTTTTTCTCTCCCATCACGGGTTTTCATCCTCAGCGCATTATCATCTTTAGAGTAGTGAACTTCAGTCAGCCCCGCTGAAAGATCCGGGAATTTGGAGATAAACTCTTTGGTATCCATTTCTTTATCACCTGTTTCAGAATTATATGCTTCAACTCGCGGCTCATTTTCGCCATACTCGCGGGTTATCATCCAAACCTGGTTGTTATGATAGACCATATCTATTTGAGTGATAATATCTTCATACGGCGTTTTGGTCTTTTTTAATACTTTCTGGTCTTCCGGATCTACTATATAGGTCCATGTTTTACAGAAGTAGCATTCTCTTCCGGTTGAAGTTCTGCCCGGCGATTTTGTTGTCTGGATAAAATTAAAAGAGCCATCGGTAAGTATCCACATTTTTTCTTTGCCGTCTTTTGTGGGTACAATTACCATGTTCAAAAAGTCACCGCTTAAGCTGTTTGGCATCAAAGCCGGCAGAGCAAAATAATAGCCGGCAATTCCGATAATTACCAGGATAACAATTGCTCCGACTACACCAACACAACTGAATTTGGCACAGCCTGATTTTTTACCGTAAATTTTTCTGCCCTGGTATGAATCTGACTGAGGATATGATACAGGTGGTTCCATTGTACTTTTATATATTTAATTTTTGTAAATATATGAAAAATTGTTTAATATAAGGGTAGCTAATTGTATCAAATCAGCCGAAATTTTTTGCGGTTTGTTTCATAATCCGGCAAAACAAATGATAAATTGACCGGAAATTTAACTAGAGAAAAAATGCAAACCCAACACCTAGTGAAATATCGTTGATATTTGATTTGGCGGGGTCTTTTATGAATGTATGTCTGTATCTTAGATACGGATTAAACATAAGCGGCTCACCCGGTCCCAGTAATGCGCCAACAGAACCATGCAGGAACCAGCCTTCATTTTTTGTATCTGTAAAATATCCGCCCCCGGGTGTAGCTATAATACCGACAAAATCACCGGCTTCAAGAATTACATCATAGTTATAAGAAAATCTGAAGTGGCTTGTATTATAGCTTCTGAAAATATAGGAATACTCAAATGCCAGTCTGCCATAAGGAAAAACTCCCGCTGAGATCTCTTTTGTCAGTCCGAAAAACGCTTTTTTATCTTCTATTACAAGCATCGGATTAACAATTGCCGCAAGATACCATGAGGCCGGAATTCCTGCTTTTTTGAATGACAAAGAGTGAGTTTTTAGTAATGTATTTTTGTGAACCGGTTCTTTCAGTTTCAGTCTGTTAATCTGTGAGTTTGAAGGTAAACAATTCAGAAACGAAATTGCTGTAACCAGAATTAATATGATCTTCATGTGTTTACTGATTAGATACGAATTTTAGTCCTATAATTGAGCTGATGAGTGTAAAAATAAAAAATATTCTCCAAAATCCGGCGGGTTCGCCAAGGTAAAATATTCCTATCAATGCAATGCCTGCGGCTCCAATACCCGTCCATATTGCATACGCCGTTCCAAGCGGAATTGTTCCTATGGCTTTATCAAGAAAAATGTAACTTAAAATTGTAAATACTATGAATAATACAGATGGCAGGGGTTTTGAAAAGCTCTCGGAATATTTTAGCGATACTGCGAAACAAATTTCGAAAATGCCTGCTATGATGAGGTAAACCCAGCTCATATAAATTATTTTAGTTTTACAAAAATAAGAAAAAAAGAGTTAAAAATTTATATCAAATAGTAAATATCAAACATCAGATGGGTATACCGGCGGTGAATGAATTGATGAAGTAAATTTATGAATTGCTTTCCTTCCCGATATAAAACATATATATTTAAGTTTGCATTGACACAGTCAATGCACTCCAAAAAAAAGAGACGCATGTAATGCGTCTCTACGGATATACCTTAAAGTAATCATATCACTTCACATTGTCTTTTAAAAGGTGAGGAAATTCTTTGTAGAATTTTTTTACTTTGGGGGCAATCACTACAGAGCAGTATCCCTGGTTTGGATTGTTATTGTAATAATCCTGATGATAATCCTCCGCCTTATAGAACTTATCAAAAGCGGTTACCTCGGTGACTATGGGGTCATCCCATAATTTCGATGCGGTAACATCAGCTATGATCTTTTCAGCAGAAGTTTTCTGGGCATCATTTATATAAAATATTGCTGAGCGGTACTGCGTACCGGCATCTGCACCCTGCCTGTTAAGTGTTGTTGGATTGTGGATATGAAAAAACACCGTGAGAAGCTGTTCGTATGATATCACATCAGGATCAAATGTTATCCTTACAACTTCAGCATGACCCGTATTGCCTTCGCAAACTTCTTTGTAGGTAGGATCAACAGTTGAGCCCCCGGAATAACCCGATTCAACTTTTTCAACACCTTTGAGGTCCTGGAAAATTGTTTCAATGCACCAGAAACAACCTCCCGCGAGAACTGCTGATTCATACTTCGTTGTGTCTCTTTTATCTGCCGCTGTCATTTTTTCTCCGCCGATTTTTTTATTTTCATCTGAATTCATTGATACTTTTTCATTTTTGCCGCCTAACACAGAGCAACCCGAAACCGACGCTGTAACAAGCATCATTGCGGCAAAAAGCAAAAATATTGCTTTATTTTTAAACATTATACAGCCTTTCTTAGTGATATAATTTAATAACCACTATTATACTTGAATCGTTTCAGGGGAAGGATTTAGTTTTTTAATGCTGATGGCGGATGCCCTTTTTGACAAAGATATAGTTCACCGGAAAGGCAGCTATAAATCCCGCGATTAACCCAAGCAGCATTCCGAACCAGAAAATACCATCGGTCAGGCCTGCTTCCATGACTCCCGGTGTATAAACCTGTACAAGTACTTCAAATGTTTCCATGACCGCAATGCTCAAGCCTTCTGCAATAAGAACCTGTTTAAAAGCAGCCTTCCATGTGTAACCTGCTTTTTTTAATGGAACAACCCCTAAGCCGAAACCGCCAACAAATCCTAGGACTATTGCGAGTATCATTGTTGAGTGGTTGTTCATTGCAAGCATTGTTCCAATTACCATACCGGCTACTTCTCCAAGTCCGCAGCCTATTAAGCAGTGCAGTGTTGCGCTGAAAGCAAGTTTGAATGTGTTTGAGTTTTCTTCTGCTGTGTGTGTGTGATTATGGTTCATAGCTTTTGATTTGATGATTATGCGATAGTTAGAAGAATTGTTATTATGTTATTATGAAACCACCCCATCCCGCTAAAGCGGGATTTCCCCTCCCGTGTCAAAGCCAGGTCTGCGACTTAAAAAAGGAGGGGAGCTGTATTGAAATTTACATATCGGCGGGATTAAGTTTGATATATATCTGTGCTGAGAGCGGATTCTTTCCGTAAATTGGCTGTAATTCCTTTGGAGTAAAGTACATGCTTCCCTGGATACCCAGCGAAACATTTGTGTTTGAAAATTGGAAAAGCCTGTAGTTTGTACCAAGCGTAATTGCGTTAATGTTAAATTTTGCGTCGTGTCCATATCCTTCCAGGGCAAGCTCATCCGGATCCTTCTGCACAAATTCATACCTGCCGTACACTGCAAGCTTATTTAACTGAAGATTACTTTCCAGTAAAAATGAATGCTCTGTATGCCCATGGCCTTTATCATTGTATCCCCATGCGAATGTTGTGTTGATATTCCTTGTTGATGTAAAATTATGACTGTGAATTACTGATGCTGTTGTCCTTGTTACATCAACGCCGGGTTCAAGGGCTTCAGGTGATTTGATGAACCCTTGAGAGAACTGCAGTGCAAAATTCTTAGTTGGATTTATCGATACGCGGTAGCTGTAAGAGTTCATATTTATTTTATCAAATCCCCAGCGTTCTTCATCAGGCTCACTGCCCGTAAAAATGGAACCTTCCAGTTTGAATATTTTATACCGCAGCCCCAATGTACCAACTCCGAATGTTATATGCGAAGCATCCTGCCAGTGATGTGAAAGCGGAGCATCGGGATTGTTAGAGCTTGATACCCTGTGCATAAACGCAACGGGTCCAAGTGCCGGCTCGCCGGGATATCCAAAGTATCCCGTTATATCAATATCCCTGCTTAATCTTTGTGTATACCCAACGCTTAATTCAGCAAATAGATCATGCGGATGCTGCCTGTTAACAAGCGGTTTTCCTTCCCATGTTTCCCCTGACTGGTAAAGCAGCGGGTAGCCATCGCCGCCTTCTGTCAAGCGGTCAAGCGAGAGCATTAAGCCGAATTTCAGCAATCCGTTTGAACCAATTTTCCTCTGAGCCATACCCATGAACCAGTTCGGTGCATCCCATTTGCTTAAGCCTTTTGTACCTTCCTTTGTGATATCCGTAGAAGTATACCTCATGAAAATGCTGCCGTGGAACATGAGCATCCATTTGCCTGAATGCAGCATGTAACCGCTCATTGGTGACTCATCCGGAAGCCAGCCCGTGCCGGAACCGTTGCGGTTCATAGACAGGCTGAGTGAATACGAGTGTGACATCGGGATATCAGACTCCATGCTATGCTGGCTGTGTTCATTACTATTGCTCTCGTCTATGTTATTTTCATTCATATCATGATGATGCTTGTGCTGTGTTTTGTTCGTATCTGCGTTCATTGTTGAATCTATAACCATGTTAGAATCGTTATGATTCATTTTGCTGTGATCCATTGTACTATGATCATGCTGTGAGAATATTCTGCTTATTGTGATACTTAACACAAAAGCTATTATTATTATGTTTTTCATTTTTATATCTTTCTTTGTTTAACAGTAATTATATTATTAACATTGCTGCTGCCATTACGACCATTAACAGGTCTTCTATCAATGTTATTTTAGACATTGGCAGGTTAAATACCGTACCAAGACAAGCACATCGAATTCTCTTTTTAGCTATGAGGCTTTGAATTACTCCAATACTGCTTACGCTCATAACCACTAAAGTAATTATAGTTGCTTCGAGTATTGCAAAATGGAACAGGTAAGCGAGCCCAAGCGATAGTTCAATTAAAGGGTATATATACCCCCAGCCAATCCATTTTTTGGCTATGATATCATACGACGTATATGAATACGCGAAACCCTTCAGATCAAGAAGTTTAAAAAATGAAAATACTAAAAAGAACCCGCCCATGAAAAGATGCATAGCTGACATATAGTTAAAGCTGCTTTTGGTTGTTTCATTCAGTATGGTTAAACCAATTAAAAAACCAAAAACAAGAAGTATCGGTTTGTAAGCAGCAAAGAAACTCCGCTTTTCTTCCGAATGAGGATTCTCATCAACAATTGCAGCGCTCATTTCATGATGCATGCTTTCAGTATCTTCAATTTTGTATTTTCCGGCTTCCGCCAAATGTTTATTCATAACCGCAGTTGGTATGTGGGTACTCATTGTAATAACAGCCTGCGGGGGGTCCAGGGTTACATCTGCCTTTTGGATGCCCGGAATTTTAGTAAGCTCTGATTTGACAGTCTCGAGACATTTACGGCAGGTCATACCTGTTACATTATACGTGTGTGTCATTTTTGTATCCTTTCTTTATTAACGATACAAAGATAGCACAACAGGCAGGGCGGTGCGTTACAGAATTTTTAGAAAGATGTATAAGATTTTAAAAGGGTGTTATTTGGTGATTTTATCAATAAATTGGCGTTTTTGCTCTTTCAATTCCTTAAAGTAGCTTGGAGTGAAGCCTGTAATTTTTTTAAATTGACCGGATAAATGCTGGGAACTGCTGTAACCCAGGCGGTAAGCAATTTCGCTGAGGGTAAGCTCGCCATAAACCAGAAGCTCCTTGGTTCGCTCAATTTTTTGGGCTATTATGAATTTTTCTATCGTGGTATTTTCAACCGAAGAAAACAGACTGCTCAAAAATGTATAAGGTTTCCCAGTCGCTTTTGAAAGATAATCGGAGTAATTAATTTCTTCGGGCTTATTGCTTTCATAAATGGATTTAATTACAAGAGTTTTTACTTCTTCAATGAGTTTTGTTTTTGAATCGTCTATCAGTTCAAAACCGTTTTCCAGCAGGGATGATCTGAGTTTTTCAAGTAATTCAGATGTTACAGGTTCAGCAAGCTCCACTTCACCAAGCTGAACGGAATTATATTCAATACCAAGTTTCCCCAGTTCTTCACGGACAACTTTAATGCATCTCTGGCAAACCATGTTTTTTATGTAGAGCTTATTCATTTATTTTTATTTTTGCTAACATGGGTATTAAATCCCTTGTGTATGATTTTTAATTATATGCCTGTAACCTTACTTCTTCGCTCAAAAAGTACTGTATCGCGCCAAACGCCGTTCATGCAGCCGGCTTTTTCCATGTATCCTATTTCACGGAAACCGCATGAAAGGTGAAGCTTTATGCTGATCTTATTTTCCGGGAATATTGCAGCATATAATGTCCACACGCCGTGCTTTTCGCTTTCATTAACTAATGCATTCAGCAGAAGTTTTCCGATTCCTTTGCCTGCATATTTTTCTGCGATGTAGATACTTTCCTCGTTTACGCCTTTGTAAACCTCACGTTTTGAAGTTGGAGTAAGCGCAGTCCATCCCGCAATTTCATCACCTGAAATTGCTGCCAGTCTGCAATAAGGAAGTTTGGAATCATTCCATTCATCCCACGAGGGTGCAGCTTTCTGGAAAGTGGAATTGCCCGATGCAATGCCTTCTTCAAAAATGCGTTTTACAGCAGGATAGTCAGCTTCGGTTATTTCGCGAATTATAACGTTATCCATTAATCAAACCTTATTCTCTTTCGGGCAGTGATTTAAAGAATTCCCAGATCATTTCTGTAGCGCTAAAATCTTTGCACACGTTACCAACTATAATTTTAGGCAGGTACTGCGATGCTCCGGGCCAGGTGTGTCCGCCGCCTTTTATTGTAATAAGAATTACTTTTGTGCCGTCTGCGCATTTGTAATATGTTTCTTTTTCAGCTTTGCAATCGTCATCTTCCTTATCATCAATTTCTTCTAACTTTACCCCCGGCATACATGAATTATTTTCAGTCAGTATCTTAACTGTCCAGCTTGTTGATAAGCTTACGCCTCTGCCAGTCTCATCATCTTTAAATCCCACCGGACCCCCATCAAACTTCACGAGCGGATCCTTTGTGCCGTTTATGAGCAGTACAGATACGGGTTTTTCAGTCTTCCAGGAATCTTTTAAATTTTCAGGTATGTTAGCCGTAACGGGAGCTATTGCAAGTATGCGTGTTGAGAGCTTAAGTGCAAGGTAGAATGAAAAGAATCCGCCGTTAGAAATACCGGTTGAGAAGATCCGTTTACTGTTGACATGATAATTTGCTGTAAGTGTATCAAGCAGCATTGATATGAATTTTACATCATCTCTATCCATCGGAAGTTTTTCGCCGATTCTGCCATCATTCCAGTTCTTATCAACAGCATTTGGATAAACCACAATGAAATTTTCCTTATCAGCCAGCTTGTTGAATTTAACGTGACCTTTTATCTGCTCTGCCGTTCCGCCGCCGCCATGGAATACCAATACAAGGGGCAATGGTACACTTGCGTAATTTTTTGGAAGGTGCAGGATGTATTCCCGTTCAATTCCGTCAACAGTCATTTTTCCGTTTATATCACCGGCACTGTAAGTCACTGAAAATACTGCAAATAAACCTACAATTATTTTTAAAATGTATTTGCCCATAAATTAAGTTTTAAGTAAATGAAACCTTTATTAGAATTAATTCCTTTTAAAATATGAAAATATTTTTTAAAATATAGTTGTAAAAAACATAGTCAGCAGTTAATTAAAATGTTAAACAAGGAAGAACACATTATAGAAAAGAATATACCGCTTTTTCCGCTGGGAATAGTTGTACTGCCCGGTGAAACAAGATTTCTGCATGTATTTGAAAAGCGTTATAAGAACCTGTTCGCAGATATTGAGTCAGCGGGCGGATTTTTCGGTATCCCGTTCATTCGCTCAGGCTCAATAGATGGTACCGGATCATATGTAAAGATAGAAAAAGTTCTTGCCAGATACCCTAACGGAGAGCTTGATATTGCAGTGAAAGGAATTGATATATTTAACACGCTGGAATACAACGATGAACATCCTGAAAGGTTATACCCGTACGGAAACCTGGAACTGCTTCAAAGAGATGGCATTGTTCCCAGCAAATCGCTTGTTGAAGCTTTCCATAAGTATAATAAGCTTGTACTTAAGCTTGATCTTGAAAAACTGCCTAAACCGGGGTTTTATCTTATCGCCAATTCAATTGGTTTAAGCGATCTGGAAAAGTATGATCTTGTAATAAGGGGAAGCGAAACAGCTTTGAATAAAACTATGACAAATCACGTAAACCTGCGGACACTGCTTGCACTTCAGCAGAATTCATTGCAGGAATATTATTGTTTGAATTAAATAAAAAAGAGAGGTTTTAAAACCTCTCTTTTTTTATGTCTGATCATTCACCAACTTTTTCAGTTTCAAATTTTTTCCATTCTTCCCGGGCGTAAGCAAAAAATCCCGCAGGACCCTTATCAAATGCCGGATCAGGTTTCATATCTCCGCCGTATTTTTTGCCATCCATAATCATTAACATTGAACCGCGAATAGCATATTTGTTTTCGCCTTCGTGCATTATCAGCTTCATATCATCAGGTGAAACATCGCCTTTGCATGACATTCTGTACAGGAAAGTATTTTCAGCAATGCCATCTTTGTTGATATCTGTGACAGTTATTGATTTTGGTATAAGGCTCAGCATAACATCAACAGGACAATCTTTGATAAAATCATTTACCTTCCATAGTTGTTTAGCGTCATCACCATTTAAAATATACTGGTACGCAAAAAGTTCTTTCGAACGGTAATCTCCCGATGTCTTTTCATCTGTTTCGCAGACTATCAGTACATTCTGTCCGTTTTTATCTTCCCATCGTGCGCCGGCAACTATTTTGCCGTCATATTTTACAGATGCCGGCAGTTTGCCGGGTTCATATGAAATGTTTTTGATACCTCCGGCTGAATTGTTCTTTCCCGCCGTATCGGTTTTAGATGTTGTTTCGGTTTTGCTCTGCGTTGTTGAATCCTTTTTCTGTGTATCGGTGGTTTTTACATCATCTTTTTTGCCGCACGATACAAATATTACCGCTGTTATAAGTAATGTTGAAAGTAATTTCATTTATGAATATTTTTAATTTTAGATTATTTACCTGAAAGAATATTAAATATACTTCCCAAATCAGGTGATTGTTCTTGCTGCCCCGGGGTTTGCTGGCCGCTCAGTAATCCGCCTAAGTTAAATTGATCTGACTTGCCGCCGGTTAATGAACCGAAAATTGAATTGATATCAAAGCCGTTATCGTTAGGGTCGTTAGTGCGGTTAACCAGCTTTCCAATAACTACAGGAACCAGCGATGCTGCTATTTGCTTAGCAACCGGGTTTGAAACACCAAGTTTATCCATAAGGCTGTTTGTAACGTTAGAAGTTAAATTACCTACCAATGGATTGCCCTGAACTCCCGATTGACCGCCAAGCAGACTTAATACATCAGCTCCATTGCCGCCTGCAATTTGTCCTTTTAAGCTATCCATAATACTTGATGTTGTTGTTTCTATGGCTGCATCGTTTTGTTCATTGGGGATCTGCGGGTTATTGATTATCTGCTCACCTGATTCATTTGAAACGAGTTTTAATAATTCATCAAACATAAATTTTCTCCGTTAAAAAAAGAGAGGTCCGATAAGCCTCTCTTTTAGCGTTATTTTTACAAATATAACCTATTTTTTCAATAGTTTAAATGCATGGCTCCACTGGCCTTCTTTAAATCCCCTGGCGCACCAAATAATACAAAGCCCTTCCAGGGCGTTTGATGCTTCGATGCCGCCGGAATCCATTACATCCCAGCCAAAGTTTTCAAGTATACTGGTAACGGTACTTTTGGCTTCTTCATTGTTGCCGCAGATGAACATTGTCGGCTGGCCATCTTCAAATTTTGGTTTATACATATATCCGCTGCCAATACTATTGAAAGCTTTGACTACATGTGAATTTGGCAGCATATTTTGTATGTGCTCGCCGGCAGAACCTTCTGCTGTTTTTACATATTTCAGTACACCGTTTACCGGCGGTTCTTCCGCAATTGGATTTGTTGTATCAATAACTATCTTACCTTCAAAATTATTTTTTCCAGCAAGCTCTATTACTTCATCAATTGCACGATATAAAGGACATAACACTACCATTTCACCAAATGCGGCTGTTTCATCAAATGTACCGGCATTTATTCCTTTGCCTGCACCTGCGAGCCATTCAGTTATTTTTGATGCATTGGGGTCACGGGTGCCCAGCATTACTTCATTGCCTTCGGCAGTGAATCCAATTGCAAGCGCCTTGCC
>JBHEKV010000065.1:0-6896 GCA_041859235.1 Ignavibacteria bacterium
ACTTCCGGAACATCCGTCATTAAATACAATTTTCCGGCGGGTTTTAATACCCTGTGAATTTCTTTCAGCAATTCAACAGAAAACGCTCTGCGTTTGTAATGCTTTTTTTTCACCCAGGGATCAGGAAAAAAATAAAATACCTTTTCAATTGAACCAGCTTCAATGAAACCCAAGCCATTTACTGCGCTGTACCACAATGCCTCGACATTTCTTAACAACTCACCTTGCACTACACCCTGAATCCATTCCACCGCGCTTTGTCGTACTTCAAATCCAAGTATATTTTTATCACTGTTTATCAAAGATATCTCAAGCAGAAATCTTCCGAGCCCGCAGCCGATATCAAGCATATCCGGCGGCCTGCCGTTTTGGAATAATTCGTTCCATTTCAGTTCTTCGTAAACCGGCGGATAGTAAAAATTATTTCCCTTGTGCTGTTTTAATGGAAAGTATAATACGGGATTCGCATGGTGCCGTATACGCGGCACGGGGTACTTAGTGTAATCAATATACTTCGTCATGAGAGCCAACAGAATGAAGAATGATCACTTTTTCGTTTTCTTCCTCAGATATTTCAAATATTATTCTCAGATCGTAACCTGCGCTTGAAGACCAATATCCGTTTAGTTTACCTTTTAATTTATGAGTACTTAATGAAGGGGTAAAAATATCTTTTTCAAGCAGAATTAAAGCTTCATCAATTTTATTCTTTGTAGCAGGATTCGTTTTTATCAAACGTGAAACTTTATGTAAAAACCTATTTGAGGTTCTTAACTTCATCATCAATAGCCTTTATTATTTCAGCAGCGCTGCCTTCGATAAACTTTCCTTCTGCAATTTCTTTTTTAGAAAGATCAATTTCTTTCAAAAGTAAAATGCGTTTTTTTTCCGTTATTCTCTTTTTTTCTATTTCGATCAATTGTTCCTGTTCTTCAAGAGAAAAAGATTCAATCAATTCCAGTACATCATTAAATTTTGAACTCATATACTTTATTTTATTTGCAAAATTTAATAAGATTAAATACAATTTTAAAGGTTATTAATCTGTTATTTTTAGACAACAAATCAATCTTTTTAGTCAGATATTTGGGTTTTTTGACCGATAACTCACAATAAAGAATATATGGTGTTTCCAGAATAAGATCCTTCCATCTTCCCGCAACCCGGTTTCAAGGCGGGCACTTGCGCTCAGGATTTATGCCCTCTTTCCAGATCCAGCAGCCACTGCTTACGCCACAAGCCGCCGCCATAGCCTCCAAGCCTGCCATTTTTATTCACCACGCGGTGGCAGGGTATCAGTATCGCTATTCTGTTCATACCGTTTGCCGTACCAACGGCGCGTGAAGCGCCTTTTAGCCCTATTTTTTCCGCAAGATCTATATATGAAATCGTTTTGCCGTAGGATATTCTTTGTAGATTATCCCATACGTTCACCTGGAAATCAGTGCCGGGGTAGACTAAAGGAGTCTTAAAGTTTTTTAAGTTACCTTCAAAATATTCGTCTAGCTCACTTTTAACCTGCTTTATAAATTTATTGCTTCCGGGAATTATTGCCGCATTAAATCTTCTGCGCAGGGTTTTAAGCTGGTACTCCAGCATTCTTCGGTCGCTGAATTCAACAAGACACACACCCTTTGAAGTCGCGCCTATTATAATCGGACCCAGCTTACTTTGATACAGTGATGTAACAATACAATCCGTTGTTTCTGATTTGCCCGGCGGTTTACCGAACACTTTCGAAAATGCATCGCGGAAGCCGCTATGTGATTCATACCCGTTGCTGAAAACCGCATCATCGATCTTTTGGCCTTCGCGAATCTGTGTAAACGCTGAGCCAAGCCTGCGGCTGCGCTGGTAAGCATGGAAAGTCATACCGTAATTTTTCATAAAGTACCTGCGCGCTTTTTCAGGGGGAATCCCCATTTGCCTTAGCTCGCCATCTCGCATACGTTTATCAACATTATCTTCGGAGCTATCAATTTTTGCAAGCAGCTTCTGCACCCAATCAGGATGCGTGCCTGATAGCTCAAGGGGTTTGCAGCGTTTGCAGGCTCTGTAGCCAGCAAACAGCGCATCGCGTGCTGATGAATAGAACACCATGTTCTTTTCCAGTGGTTTGCGCGCTGTACATGCCGGTCTGCAGAAAATATTTGTGCTCTTTACTGCGACAAAGAATATTCCGTCATAGCTTTTATCTTTGCTGTAAACAGCGCGTTTCATTTCAGCCGCTGGCGGCAATTGAAAATATTTCATTTCCATGTTTAAATATTAATTTTATTGATACAAAAATAAAGGCTATTGATTGTTCTTTCCACCGAAAAATTGACACTGAATTACCATCTAATCCCGAGAGACTGCCCGTTAGGGCAGGAACGAAGGATCTCATTCGGAGAGCGAAAATATTAAACTACGAATTACTCGAATATCGTGGATTTCTTTAATTCGGGTAGGCGGCACGGCTCGCCTGCCGCTTTGATAATTCTTGGCAGGCAGAAGGAGAACCTTCTAAAGACTTTCAGTCCACGGGTGCCTTTAGGTTTTGCCGGATTTTTTGATACATTTGATCAGGAAAAATGGCGATCCTTCGCTGATATCCATTATTTCAACCAAGCCTGCCTTCGTAAAATCCGCGGTGACTGATTCTTTGTCATAAAAATACATTTTGACCCCGTCAATTATTTCGTAGCGGTTTTTGCTTATGAACTTACCCGTACCATAAACCTCAGCCTCTTTTGATATCGCGCTGAAGACCATGCAGCCGTTATCAGCCAGCTGCCCGTAACAATTTTTGATGAGCTTTTCCCTTTCGGGTTCATCAAGCAGATGGATCAAAGCATGACAGAAAATTGCATCATATACTTTATCATCAAATGGCATATCACAAACAGAGCCCTTGTAGATCTTCATTCCGCTGTTGTAATGCTTTAAGTACATATCAATTGCCGTCTGGGATATTTCTAAACCTGTAACGCTCATTCCGCTATCAATAAAAAGCTGCGCATTGCGGCCGTACCCGGCACCGGGTATTAATACGGTTTTCACATTGTGCTGAAGAAAAAAATCTTTTGCAATCCGTGCGGAGTTACACGGCTCAAGTCCCCACATTTCGCCTCTATCAACAAAAGCGGTTTCCCAAAATTCCGGTTTTTTGTTTTCGTTCATGTTACAAATATAACAGTTTTGATTTGCTGCAAATCCGGAGAAATATTGGCATTTTTAGGTTATAAAGTTTTTGAGCAAGGAGGGGTGCCCCGAAGGGGCGCGGTGGTATCATTATAAAATGTTATGCTCTCCGAATGGGACTCTTCCTTCCTCCGCTTTTAGCAGAGTAAGGCGCAGCACTCTAATACACTTCAAATTGTCGTAATCCCCGAATTCACCTTCAGCCACTTTTCGCGGCGTTTGTGGTCGGGCATCAGTTCGCTCATACGCGCGTAAAACCTCAGGGAGTGATCCTTTATTTCCAGGTGAACAAGCTCATGCACAATAACGTAATCTATCATCTCCTCTGGCATAATTACGAGCCGCCACGAGAAATTCAGATTCCCCCGCACGGAACACGACCCCCAGCGCGTCTTAGCGCTGTTAATTTTTACTGATGCATACTTATACCCGAAAACTTCCGCTATTTCTTTAGTGCGGGCTGTAATGTGGCGTTTAGCAAACTGTTTGTAGAACCACTCAATGTAATGCCTTGGCGCATCAAGGCATTTTTCTGTTATGCGCAATTTTCCCTCGGGGGTCAGCGCAATACGCGCTGTGCTGCCCGGAACGATCTCAAGCACATACGGTTTACCTGTAAACAGAAATTCTTCTCCGTTAACATACTGCTTAGGCTTATGTTTTGCCTTCTGCTCACTGAACTTCGCCTGCTTCCTTTCTATCCACCTGCGCTTTTCTTCTATGAACCGTTCTACATACTCCATAGAAACTCCGTATGGTATCTTAACCGTAAGCGTCGCATCGCTGTTTACCTGTAATGCCAGCGTTTTCAGTTTGGAGCGAATTATTTTATAGTCCATAATATAAAATCAAAAGACTTTTACACAGAGAAACAGAGGCACAGAGAAAAACTTTGTTTTATATTGTATTTCATCTCCCCCTTACTAAGGGGGAGTGGGCTTTAGCCCGAGGGGGTCTGAAACCCGAAAATCAAAACAAAAGATCACCACTAAGGCACTAAGAGCACAAAGAAAAGCAAAAACAGTTTGCTTGCCTTACTGCGCGTAGCAAAGGAAGGTCATTCCTTGTTTACCCCTATTGTGCGAAGGCAGGATTCTTGTTTCTAAATACTAAAAAGCCTTAACCACGAATTACACAAATTTCACGAAGCCTATTTCATCTTTAATATGTCAGAAAATTCTAAATTACACTCAACAAATATTTACTACTTCTAAAAAAACTACATCAAAAAGGGAGGCTCCCGCCTCCCCATTTCGTAATTCTCCTGACTGCCTTCGGCAGTTAATTCGTAATTCGTAATTAGCTGCAGCCAGAGGTATCGCCGCAGGTAATGCACTTTAAGCATGTGCCGTTGCGCACCATTGTTAAGCTTCCGCATGACTGGCAGATATCGCCCGTGTAGCCTTTCAGCTTCGCCTGCTTTATCTTATCGGCTTCTTTGTGTGTGGTTGTTTCCTTTATTACCGCGGGACCCGTCATCTGTATGCCCAGCGCGCCGCCGGAAATTGTCTGCTGTGAGCTTACCGCCGATACATTCACGTTCTGCGGCTGAATGTGCGGTGAAGACTGCTCTGCTTTAATAGCGCTTTTGTTTGCCGGCTCATCAATAAAACGCTCTGAATATATTTCCTCATCCTCGTAATCGGTCTCGGTATCAAGTTTGCTTATGCTATCTATAGGGCTCGTTCTCATTTCGGTTTCCTGGGAAATGTGCGAGAGATCATTGCGGCTTAAATATGTTACAGCAAGCTCACGGAAGATGTAATCAATAAGCGAGGTTGTCATCTTGATATTGGGGTTACCAATAACAATTCCGTTTGGTTCAAACCTGGTATAAACAAACGCGTCAACAAACTCCTCAAGCGGTACACCGTGCTGAAGCCCCAGCGATACAGCTATAGCGAAGCAGTTCATTAAGCTTCTGAATGCCGCGCCTTCGCGGTGCATATCAATAAATATTTCGCCTAACTGCCCGTTTTCGTACTCGCCTGTTCTTAAATATACTGAATGTGTGCCAATTTTAGCTTTTTGAGTGTAACCGCGTCTGCGGAACGGAAGTTTACGGCGTTTTGCAATGTACCTATGAATGATACGCTCCGCAATGCGGATGATATCATTCGGTTTGCTCATAGTATCGGCAATTTCCTCTGACTCATGCTCAAAGTTATCATCATCACTCACGCTGTTCAGCGGCTGAGATAGCTTGCTGCCATCACGGTACAGCGCATTGGCTTTAATGCCAAGCTTCCATGAAAGCATGTAAGCGTGTTTCATATCTTCAATTGATGCCTCGTTGGGCAGGTTGATGGTTTTACTGATAGCGCCGCTGATAAACGGCTGTGCAGCAGCCATAATTTTTATATGTGCATCCGCTGAAATGTAGCGTGTGCCTTTTTTACCGCATTTATTGGCACAATCAAACACCGCGTAATGCTCTTCCCTTAAACTCGGGGCTCCTTCAACTGTCATTGTACCGCAAACGTAGTCGTTTGCTGTTTCAATTTCTTCCTTTGTGAATCCAAGTGATTTAAGAATGTTAAAATTGTAATCATCCAGCTGCTCATCTGTGAATCCAAGGGTATCTTTACAGAAATCAGCCCCTAAGGTGTATTTATTGAATACAAAGTTTATATCAAACGCCGAAGGCAGTGATTTTTCAACCTGTGCCAGCACATCAGCTGTAAATCCTTTTTCTGCAAGACTTTGCGGGTTAATGCCGGGACAGCCAATTATTGAGCCGTGGCCTGTGCAGTATTTTACTATATCGTGAATTTCGTTTTCGGTGTAGCCAAGTTTCTTCAACGCAGGCGGGACTGATTCATTGATGATCTTAAAATATCCGCCTCCTGCCAGTTTTTTGAACTTTACCAGCGCGAAATCAGGTTCAACACCCGTTGTATCGCAATCCATAACCAAGCCAATTGTACCCGTTGGGGCAATTACCGTTACCTGCGCATTACGGTAACCGTAACGCTCGCCAAGATCCAGTGCCATATCGCTGTCTTCTCTTGCAGCGTGTAAAAGAGGCTCAGGGCAGTATCTTTTATTTATTCCAACCGGTGTTATGGATAGACCTTCATACTCTTCGTTAGGAACGTTATACGCAGCCCTGCGGTGATTTCTGATAACACGCAGCATGTTCTGCTCGTTTTCCTTGAAGCGCGGGAATGTGCCAAGCTCTTTAGCCATTTCAGCAGATGTTGCGTATGAGCGCATATGCAGAATTGATGTTAACGCGCCTGTGATAGCAAGCGCTTCCTGGGAATCGTAAGGAATGCCCTGCATCATAAGCAATGCGCCAAGATTTGCGTATCCAAGACCCAAAGTACGGTAATCGTAGGAGAGCTTCGCTATTTCTTTGCTTGGGAACTGCGCCATAAGAACGCTTATTTCAAGAACAATTGTCCACAGCCTTACCGCATGGCGGTATGCTTCAATATCAAGCTCCGCCTTATCAATATTGTAGAATTTAACCAGGTTTAAGCTGGCTAAATTACATGCTGTATCATCAAGAAACATATATTCACTGCAGGGGTTTGAAGCTTTAATTTCGCCGCCTGCGGGGCATGTATGCTATTCATTAATAGTAGTGTGATACTGCATACCCGGATCCGCGCTTGCCCATGCGCTGAAAGCGATCTGATCCCAAAGATCGCGCGCTTTTAGCTTTTTGCATGCAACGGGATCTCTGCCTTCTTTTTTAGCCTTATTTA
>JBHEKV010000100.1:0-4342 GCA_041859235.1 Ignavibacteria bacterium
AGCCAATGGGCACCATTGTTCAGAATAATATCAGGATTTACAGGTACTGGTGGACAGTTCGGTTTTGGTGGTGAATTAAGCTATAATTTTATTCCATTAAAACAGGACCAATCACAGCCGTTTGCCACAAGATTTGCTAAAGATATGAACAGCGTGGATATAACACTCAGGTTCTATTTCAGCCTGTAGTAAATTCTGAAAATAGTATTAGTTATTTAAAGCAGTGTTTTTACACTGCTTTTTTAATTTAATTTAAAAATAGTTGTTAATAGCGACAAATGTCATTGTAATCGCCTTAACTTATTTTGTATATTTGTACCTCCCCATTGGCTCCGATCCAATAACTATCTTCATTTCATAGAAGGAGTAAGCTATGATATCCAAACCTCGTTTCGTTTTCAGAATTCTTCTGTTGTTTCTAATGAGTTTTCCGGTTTTTTCCCAGCAATACGTTTTATTAGGCTGGAACGACCTGGGAATGCATTGTTCTAACCAAGATTTTTCCAAAATGGCTGTCCTGCCGCCTTATAACAATGTATTTGCGCAGCTTATAAAAAAACAGCCTGGAGAGTCTCCGCAAATCGTTAACACGGGCTTCACGGTAGAGTATTCCATTCCCGGAAACACATATTCAGTGGGTAAAACCAATTTTTGGACTTACGCGCAGGTATTGTTCGGTCTGCCAAATCCGCTGCCTGATAACATTGGTTTAACCGGTAAAGGATTGACGGGCAATATGGAACTTCAGTCCAACTACTTCAAAGCAATAGGTATTCCCAATACTCCTTTCGCTGATAACGACCTGAATACCGAAAAACCATTTCAGACATTTCATCTGATTGCAAAACTGACAGGAAATGTTGTTGCGGCTACCGATAATGTTATACCGGTAAGCAATGAAATTGGCTGTGTTCAGAGCGGTTGTCATTCTTCGGAGCAATCTATCAAGAACAATCACGAGAATGTCCCGGGTTTCAGGCAAAACAGCCCTGAACTTTGCGCAAGATGCCACGCTTCTAATGCTCTTGGCACAACAGGTGACCCGGAGGCAAAATCATTTTCTTTCCGTATACATGATAAACATAAATTTATTCAGCCAACAAACAGCATTAATACATGTTACAAATGCCATCCCGGTCCCAATACCCAGTGTTTCAGGGATGTCATGAGGTCAGGTGATATGACTTGTCAGGATTGCCACGGAACGATGTCCAATATAGCTAACACAATCGAAAACGGCAGAAGGCCCTGGCTTGATGAACCAAAATGCGGAAGTACAAGTTGTCATGGCAGCAATTACTCTGAGGAGCCTAACAAGTTGTATAGAGAGTCCAAGGGCCATGCTGGGCTGCTTTGTTCATCCTGCCATGGAAGTCCGCATGCTATTTACCCCACAACTCAGCCCAATGATAACCTGCAGAGCATAAGAGTGCAGGGGCATGCGGGTGTTATAGATGATTGTATGGTATGCCATACTGTTCCGCCAACGGGACCGGGGCCGCACGGGATTACATATATTGGAATAGTCAAACTAAACGAAGAAATTCCCGTTTCATACAATTTGTATCAGAATTATCCGAATCCGTTCAATCCTGTTACAGTAATAAAATTCGATATTTCCAAAAGCACATTTGTAAATCTTAAAGTATTTGATGCAATTGGCAGGGAAGTTGAAGAACTTGTGAAAGGGGACGTTCAGTCCGGTTCATATAGTGTTGAATGGAACGCTGAGAAATATAATTCAGGTATTTATTTTTACGTGTTAAAGACTGATGATTTTACTCAAAGCCGAAAAATGATAGTAATAAAGTAAGCTGAATAAGTATATCATAAAAAAGGGAGCAATAGCTCCCTTTTTTGTTAAAACATAATTTATGTATTTTTTAATTTAGTCTTTTAACATCGATCTTGAAATAACAACCTTCTGAATTTCCGAAGTACCTTCATATATTTCCGTGATCTTAGCGTCTCTTAAATAACGCTCAACCAGATATTCCCTTACATAACCATAACCGCCGTGAACCTGTATTGCTTCAAGTGCATTATTAACCGCAACTTTGCTTGCAAGAAGCTTGCCCATCGCGGCTTCTTTGGCGTAAGGTAATTCCTGGTCTTTATTCCATGCAGCATGAAGAACAAGGTTCCTTGCCGCTTCAACATTAGTAGCCATATCAGCAAGTTTGAACTGAATTGCCTGAAGGTCTGAAATTGGTTTTCCGAATGCTTTCCTGGTTTTTGCGTATTTAGTTGCAGCTTCAAGTGATGCCTGTGCAATTCCAAGCGCCTGCGCAGCAATACCTATTCTGCCGCCGTTGAGTGTCTCCATGGCGATCTTGAAGCCAAGACCCTCGCTGCCTAGTAGCTGATCTTTATGAACTCTGCAATTATTAAAACTTACTGTGCATGTATCACTGCTGCGAATTCCAAGCTTATCTTCCTTAATTCCTGTATCAAGTCCTTCAGTTCCTTTTTCCACTAGGAAAGTTGAGATCCCTTTGTGGCCCTTTTCCTTATCGGTCATTGCCATTACAAAATATACATCGGCATTCTTACCGTTGGTTATCCAGTTCTTTATACCGTTGAGTATGTAGTAATCTCCGTCTTTAACAGCTTCGGTTTTTTGCTGAGTTGCATCACTGCCTGCTTCAGGCTCGCTTAAGCAGAAACAACCAAGCTTCTGCCCGGAAGCCAGCGGTTTTAGAAACCGCTCTTTCTGTTCATCTGTACCCCAGTGATTAATGCCAAAGCAAACCAGTGAGTTATTTACTGACATTATCACACCAACAGATGCATCTACTTTGGATATTTCTTCCATTGCAAGTACATAACTTACTGCGTCAAAGCCAGCTCCGCCCCATTCCGGGGGAACCATCATGCCCATAAACCCAAACTCACCCAGTTTCTTCACTATCTCATAGGGGAACTCAGCTTTGATATCTCTTTCAATTGAAGAGGGAGCTATTTCGTTCTGTGCAAAATCCCTGGCTGTATCTCTTATTGCTATTTGTTCTTCTGTGAAATTAAAATCCATTGTAGTATTAATTTAATTATTTATTTCTTTGAATAATCGTAGAAACCTTTTCCTGATTTTCTGCCTAAATAACCTGCAGCTACCATCTTTTTGAGCAGGGGACAAGGACGGTATTTAGAGTCACCCAAACCGTTATGCAGTACCTCCATAATGGAAAGGCATACATCCAGCCCGATAAAATCTGCCAGTGTAAGCGGACCCATAGGGTGAGCCATACCAAGCTTCATTACATTATCAATCGCTTCAGGTGCTGCAACGCCTTCCATAACGCAGTACATTGCCTCATTCAGCATAGGCAGAAGTATCCTGTTAGAAATAAAACCGGGGTAATCGTTAACTTCGACAGGTACTTTGTCTATCTTTTCAGAAAGCTCTTTAATAATACTATAAGTTTCATTGCTTGTTGCCAGTCCGCGGATAACCTCGATCAGCTTCATTACCGGAACAGGATTCATAAAATGCATACCAATTACCTTATCCGGTCTTTTAGTGAATGCCGCAATCTCGGTGATAGAAATTGAAGAAGTATTGCTTGCAAGTATTGCATCAGCCTTGCAGTTTTCATCAAGTGTTTTGAAAATGTTCTTTTTTATCTCAAAGTTCTCGGTGGCTGCTTCAATAATAAGCTCTGAATCTTTTGCGTCAGTTAAGTTTGTAGAGGTTTTTATGTTCGCCAGAGCTGAATCCATTTTCTCTTTGGTAATGGCTTCCTTCTTAAGCTGGCGCTCAAGATTTCCTGTTATGGTCTTAATTGATCTCTCAAGGAATTCTTCCTTTATATCAATTAATGTTACTTTGTAGCCGTACAAGGCAAATACATGGGCAATTCCATTACCCATTGTTCCTGAACCTATGACTGAAATATTCTGAATATTCATTTTGAAAGTATTGTTAGATTTTTTCAATTATAATTGCTGTTGCTTCACCTCCGCCGTTGCAAAGTGTGACAAGTCCATAGCGTTTGTTGAGTCTGTGCAGGTTGTACATCAGTGTGATAAGCAGCCTGGCTCCTGATGCGCCTATTGGGTGACCGATAGCAATTGCGCCGCCGGTTACATTAACTTTTTCGGGATCAATACCGGCAATTTGATTAACTGCGCAGCTTACAACCGCGAATGCTTCGTTGATCTCAAACAGGTCGATATCATCTTTGGTTAGACCCGCTTTTTTGCATACTTTATCAATTACAAATCCCGGTGCAGTTGTGAACCAATCTGGTGCATGTGAAAATGTAGTTTGTGCCACTATTCTTGCCATGGGTTTCGTACCGCTTTTTTCTGCATGCTCCTTAGACATCAATACAACAGCGCC
>JBHEKV010000092.1:0-18684 GCA_041859235.1 Ignavibacteria bacterium
AAGCCAAGTAAGTTTAAGCTATCTTTACTTAAAACATCTATCTGATAATTGGAGGTCTGCCTTGAAAAAAATCCTTCAATATCATTTATTTTATAAATTTTAAAATTGAACTCAGCGTTTTTGCGCAGGTAGTAAGCGTAAACATTTATAGTAACCTCATCACCCGAGGCGTACATATTATTACTGTAAACACTGTATGACATATTGAAATCATCATTATCATTTTGTGAAAATGATATTGATGGGATCATTATAGCCAGAAGCACAGCAAGTAACGTGATTTTTTTCGTGATCTTTAACATGGTAATTCTCCTTTAGAAGCCTGTTTTGTAAAGCTATAACTTTGTTTTTTGAACTTTCTTACTTAATTATATGTAAAATAATGTAATTTGTTCCCATAAATGTGAGAAAAATAAGTTTACTGAAAGTTAAAAGTATTACAGTTAAATTGCCTGAATATGCTATCAGTCGCAGATGTTACGGTACAGTTCGGCTCAAAGAAGCTGTTCGAGAACCTATCCTTTATAGTCAATCCAAAGGATAGAATTGGGCTTGTGGGCTCAAACGGGGCGGGGAAATCAACCCTGCTTAAGGTAATTAACGGCCAAATCGAGTCAGATAAGGGCGAAATTGCCGTTTCCAAGCACACAACAATAGGTTACCTGCCGCAGGATGGCATTACATTCACAGGCAAAACCATATATGAGGAAGTCTATTCGGGCGTTGGAGATATATCAGCCCTAAAGGAAGAAATTGACCAGGTACAGCTTGAGCTGGAGACTCACCCCAACCATACTTCGGAAGATTACATGGATCTTGTGGAAACCTACGGCGAGCTTCAGCATAAGTTTGAAGTACTTGACGGCTTTAAGATAAAATCCAACATAGAAAAAATACTCGAGGGTTTAGGTTTCCATACCGGGGATTTTGACCGCCTGACAGATGAATTTTCCGGCGGCTGGCAGATGCGAATCGCGCTGGCGAAGCTGCTGCTTAAGCAGCCATCGGTATTACTGCTTGATGAACCGACGAACCACCTTGATATTGAATCATTGATCTGGGTTGAAGATTTCCTGAAGTCATACGAGGGAGCAATCATACTTGTTTCGCATGACAGGAAATTCCTTGATACGATCACAAACAAAACAATTGAAATTTACGCAGGCAAGGTTACAATATATAAGGGTAACTATTCATATTACGTGCAGGAGCGCGATATAAGAAAAGACCTGCTTTTTAAAAGTTACGAAAACCAGCAGAAGTATCTTAAGCAGCAGGAAAGGTTTATTACCAGGTTCCGCTCAAAAGCTTCAAAGGCTACAAGTGTGCAGAGCAGAATTAAAATGCTTGATAAGGTTGAAAGGATAGAAATTGAAGATGAAGAAACTGCTATTCATTTCAACTTTCCCCCGGCGACTCACAGCGGCAGAAAAGTATTTGAGCTAAAGAATGTTACAAAAAGTTACGGTGATAACCTTGTATTAAAGGACCTGAATTTAGAGCTTGAGCGCGGTGAGAAAATTGGACTGGTTGGAGTTAACGGAGCGGGTAAATCGACCCTTGCAAGAATAATAAGGGGAACCGAGGAATTTCAATCCGGTACAAGGAAACTTGGTTTCCAGGTCGACCTGGAATATTACTCCCAGCACCAGGCTGATACACTTGATCCATCAACGGATGTACTTGGCACTCTGGATGCCGTGGCAACCGGCGACGTGCGCAAGCAGCTTAGGACGATACTTGGCAGCTTTTTATTCAGAGGTGATGATGTGTTTAAGCAGGTATCGGTGCTTTCAGGCGGTGAAAAATCCAGACTCGCGCTTGCGCGCATGCTGCTTAAATCCTCAAACTTTCTGATACTTGATGAGCCTACCAACCATCTTGATATGAACAGTAAACAGGTGCTGATGACGGCGCTGCATAATTACGGCGGAACGATATTGATCATTTCTCACGACAGGGAATTCCTTGATGGCATTGTCACTAAAATTATTGAAGTTAAGAATAAGAATGTTAAAACATATCTTGGTAATTGTTCATATTACATAGAAAAGCTTGAAGAGGAAAAAGCAGGAGTAAGCCAGGTTAAACAGGTAAAGAAAGAGTCAGCTAACGGTGAACAAAACAGCACGCCACGGCAGAAGAAGACCAAGGAACAGAAAAGATTAGAGGCTGAACAGCGCAATAAAATATACAAGCATGCAAAACCTTTGAAGGACAGCATTCATAAGCTTGAAAAAGAAATAAAGGTGCTGGAGGAAAAGGCCGGAGAAATTGAAAAAGAAATGGCGCATCCGGACTTTTTTAAAGATCATCATAATTCCGCAAAGAAAACCACAGAATATAAAACAGCGAAAGATAAATTAAACGAACTTTATCATAAATGGTCGGAAGAATCGAAGAAGCTGGCGAAGATAGAAGAAGAGATCGCGGGGTAATGAGCAATGTTTCCCTTACTGTCATGCTGAACTTGTTTCAGCATCTGCTTTAATAACGAATAAATTGCAGTGCTGGTTTTGACAAAAAATCTTTTTGTATCAATTATTTATTAGGTTCTATTACAATTTATTAGAAAATCAGAAAAGACCCTGAAACGAGTTCAGGGTGACATACTGTTTAGTTATGAAAATAGGAAATTACGAAATACATTCAATACAAACGGGTTTATTCCGTTTAGATGGCGGTGCGATGTTTGGCGTTGTGCCAAAGCCGCTATGGTCAAAAACCAATCCCGCAGATGAAAGCAACAGGATCGATATGTGTATGCGCTCACTGCTGCTTATTGGAAATGGTAAAAAGATAATTATTGATAACGGTGTTGGTTATAAGCTAAACGAAAAATTAAACGCCATATACGGCGTTGACCACTCAAAATATACCCTTGAACATGAACTGCTTAAACATAACCTGAAGCCTGAAGATATTACTGATGTTTTATTAACACATTTGCATTTTGATCATGCGGGGGGTTCAACCAAAATTGATGAGAATGGTGAAATTGAACTTGCATTCCCTAATGCTGATCACCATTTGCAGAAAAAGCATTGGGAGTGGGGACAAAATCCCAGCGAGCGCGATAAAGCAAGCTTCATGCCTGAAAATTACGACCTGCTGCAAAAAAAAGGCGTGCTCAAACTTTATGATGGTGATTCAAAATTTGATGATGTAATTTCAATGCATACTGTCAGCGGACACACGCCATTTATGCAGCTTGTAAAAGTGAAAGATGATGATAATACACTTCTGTATACAGCTGATCTTATCCCGACAACAACACACATTCCCCTGCCCTATATTATGGGATATGACCTTTTCCCTTTGACTACGCTTGATGAGAAGAAGAAATTCCTGCCGCAAATTGTAAAAGAAAACTGGATATTGTTCTTTGAACATGACGCATTCACGGAAACCTGCAGGGTTCAGCAAACCGAACGCGGTTTTATGGTTGCCGATAAAATGGAATTAAATAAACGTTAAATTGTTACTATATTATACAAATTAGATAAAGTAATATTATGACGACAGCAGAGTTAAAGAAAAGTCTTCATTCAGATATAGAAAATATTAATGAAATCGAAAAACTTGAAAATTTAAAAACATTCATTGATACTTATATATTAAATCCTGGCGAACCCGAATTTACACCTGAACAGTTAGAACAACTGGACATCAGCAGAAAACAAGCGGAACAGGGAATTTTTATATCAAATGAAGATGTTGATAAAGAAATTGATGAATGGCTAAAAAAATAATCTGGACTCCGCAATCAAAGATAAACAGATTAAATATACTGGAATTTTACTTTGATATGGGTATGCCGAAAAAAGCTCTTATAAAAATTGATAATCGTTTAAAAAAAATAATTTTACATTTATCAAGATTTCCCAGCTTGGGAAAAGAATTTGGAATTTATAAAGAAAGAATTATTTATAAAGATAATTTTGCGGTTGTATATAAAATAGAAAATGAAACTATTTTAATTTTACATCTGCGGGATTGCAGAAGAGATCCCAAAACATTACCCTATGGCTGATAATTTCAAAAAAATTTGCAAAGTATCTGACCTGCCCAACAGGCGCGGGAAAAAATTTACTATTGCCGAGGATACAGATATTGCCGTATTCAGGGTTGCTGAGAAGATTTACGCGGTATCGAATGTTTGCCCTCATAACCAATCAAATGTAATGAACGAGGGCTACCTTGATGAAGCGCTGTATGTAGCGTGTCCGATACACGGCTGGCAGTTCAGCCTGGAAACAGGCAAAGTACCGCCGGAGTGCAAAGGACTAAGCGCAACTCTGGAAACTTACGAAGTTAAAATTGAAAATGACGAAGTATGGGTTGAGGTTAAAGAGAAGAAGAAGAAATGGTTCTTTTGAAAAGTGAAAAGTAAAAAAGCAAAAGGCAAAAAATAATTTTAGTGATTGCTCATTGCTAATTCTTCATTGTTTATTGCTCATTGTTAATTGTTTATTTTTAATTGTTTAAACGGCCACTCTTTTTTCCGCCATGCGCGCCACATGTAAATTGCCGACCCTACGACCAATAACACAACTGCATATTTAATTTCCTTCTGGAAATTCTGCCGTGAGAATAATACATATACAAAACCGATAAATGCCAAAATGGCGGGCAATGGGTATAGCCACATTCTAAATGGTCTTGGGTGCTGCGGATTTTTGACGCGGAAATACACAACACCAATTGTCTGCGCTAAAAACTGAACCATAAGCCTGATAACAACTAAAGCTGCGATTATATCTTTTAGTTTCAGGAAACAGAAACAGATGGCTACTCCTCCTAAAATGAGCAATGATACATGCGGAAATTTGTGTTTTGGGTGAACCTTTGAGAACGCCTTAAAGTAATCTCCATCAACAGCTGCGGCATAGGGAACCCTTGAGTAACCCATAAGCAACGAGAACACCGATGCAAAGGCTGTCCAAACCACAAGCAGTGTTACCAGATTTCCTGCCCACGTGCCGTAAATCTTCTGCATGAAAACAGATACGATATACTTTCTCGCATCGCTTCCGGCGGTTTCGCTGACTTCCTGCCACGGCAATACGCCAAGTATTGCGATATTCATTACAATATAAAGTCCGGCAACAGCTAAGATTGAATATATAATCGCGCGCGGTATGTTGCGGGTCGGATTCTGCACCTCGCCACCGAAGAAATTAACATTGTAATAGCCCCAATAATCGTATAATGCAATAAGCATTGCTGAACCGAGCCCGAGGAAGAAGGCTGAATCAATATGAAATGCATTTGGCGGGAAGCTGAATGCAAGCTTGGGATCAAAATTTGTGACACCGGAAATAATTATCCACACAACAGTAATTATTACACCGCCCCATAGGAACTGCGAAAATTTACTTATAAAAGCTACCTTGCGGTAAAGCATAAACACTGCCAGCAATACCACACCTATTGCGACAAATGTACCGTTATTCAGAGTAATTGCAGCTTCAAGTGAGCCAAGCAAAGGCAGCGGAAGATTAAGATCATAATTAAAGTAAGTGGAGTTGAGCCCCGGGAAAATATAACTCGCATACATTGCGAGTCCCACACACCCCGAAGCCATCGAGAGCGGCGCGGAGAAAGTCAGCTGAAAAATAAACAGGAACGATACGAGTTTACCAAAGCTATCCTTGCCGTAGATTTCCTTCAGGTAATTGTATGAACCGCCGGCGTGCGGCATAGCCGCGCCAAGCTCAGCCCATACAAGTCCATCGCTCAGGCATATAATCGCGCCTATTACCCAGCCAATCATTGCCTGGGGTCCCCCCATTGCGGCTACTATTAAGGGAATAGTTATGAAGGGTCCAACGCCTATCATATCTATCATATTAAGGGCAGTCGCACCCTTTAGCGAAACACCGCGGACAAGCTGTTTATCTGCTTTGTTATCTGTCTGCATTATCTGATATTATCAATAGATCGTTCATTGGCTGTCTTCTGAGATATCATATTCATGAACAGCTTTAGCGCACCTTCATGGAATATTTTCAACTGCCGGTATAATGCCAGCGAGCAGTAAGTATATGTCCCGAATTTATATCCGGTATACAGTAGTGAAGTCGGCGGTACGGGATCATTTTCATCCTGCATGGCAAGCAATCTTTGATACTCAGATGATGTTTTAATATCCGTACCGGGCTTATCAGATGGAAGATAGATATTTCTTTCCTGTATCCAGCCTGCCCAATCGGAATCATTTATTACATTAGGCTTATTAAAATATGTATGGTTTGGGATAAGTATTTTTACTTGTGCATCTTCTTCTGTAACACGTTCAGATGAAACATATATAGGGTAAGGGGCTAAATCACCCTTTTCGTTCCAATCCTGCGGTTTGTTGTAAAATACCAAAAGGTTGCCACCGCCTTCGGCATATTTAAGAAATCTTTTATTAAATTTGACGAGGTCGGGCCTGTATAAATAAGCCCTGATATCCAGAATAATTGTTGAATACCTGTTCAGGTCCCACACTTCAACAGCTAAGGGAGTCAATGTATCGTACTGAATATTAAACGCGTTAAGAATATTTTCAATCGTATTATCGTAAGTCTTAACCAATCCGATTCTTCTATTTGGTGCAACTTTCACTTCTTTAAGGGTTTTCAGGCTATCCTCTGATGAAACAGTCCTGTAAGAATACTTTGTATCATAAGACCTCAAATCTGAGGTATTCCATTTCATGTTATGTGTAAGACCTGAAAACAGGTCATCACTTTCAACAGGGTACATTCCGTCACTCCTAACCAGCTGGTAGAATCTGTTGCCAAAAAAGAAAGGACTATCTTTAGAGACTTTATCCATTCCCTGTGTTTTATGCTGAAAAAGCGCATCTCGTGATATTTCCGCAATGGTTGTTTTACCGTCAGAAGTTGTTTTGGAAATATCTATCTTGTACAGGTCACTTTTTGTGGAATCAAACGAGCGGAAAAAAAGCTTTTTAACCTGCCAGGGTTCAATACCATTTACAAGCTGCTCCGGGTGATAGCGGTAATCAGCAGCTTTATCAAATGCTTCAAATACAGTAATTCCAACTGCCTGGTGGTGACCGTGCTGGCGGTTTGGTTTGGTCGTAATGGTATCGTGATTTGTAATTATTACGTCAGGTCTTATTCTTCTTATCATATAAACAATACGGGCTAAAACAGAATCTTCCCCGTCCCACTTTTTAAAGGTTTCTTTAGCGGTTTTGGAAAAACCGAAATCAAGCTCACCCAAAAAATAGGCTTTAGAGCCCTGTATTTTTGAGGCATCATAACATTCCTGTTCACGCAATTTGCCAAGCTGATCGTTAAGTTCAGGGCCAATTTCATTCTGTCCGCCCTCGCCCCGGGTATAAAATACTGTGTAAGCATCATATCCATATAGATACCTGTAGTAAGCTAAAGTCGCGCCATCCTCATCATCCGGATGTGCAGCTATGCTGAGTATTGTAAATGAAGGTTCCTGTGATAGAATTGTAACAGGAAGCAGCAGGAGTATTACGAGTATAAACTTTTTCATGATCTTCAAAAATAAGGATAAATGTTTTAAGAAAGTAGAAAAGAGAAAAGTTGTATTAGTTCTTCCAATCGAACTGAGTGTTAACATGGAATTATTCAGTTTGCGTATCCACTCACTGCACTTCAAATTAATCAAACAGTAAAGCATACAAAGAAAGTGTGCATTTTGTGATATTAAGAGTTTGTGTTGCCACGACCTTCAGGTCGTGGGTAGAATCCTCCAGCCCTATCGGGCTTTAGCCCTGATTTCAAATCCTGGAAGATGGGTATTCCCTATATTACTGAATATAATATGAAGACAATTCAACATCTGCATTAATGTGGATTTTTCAAATTAACATAACAATTATTAATCAGTTTTGGCATAGATTCGCCTACATTAAGTTTCAGTGCTAATTCTACATCTTCAGTAAAACCTCTTTCTATTAGTTCTTTTGCAGAAATGCTTTTTTGTATGATATCTTTAAGCTTAGGTTTTACATTCATAAATATTTCTTTAGCTAACTCAGCCTCTGCTGAAAACTCTCCATCTAATTCAGATAGAACTGCCCCTGCTCCCAGATAATCTTCAATAGCGAATCTCATTGAACCATTTTCCCATTTTTCACCTGCCGGGACAACAATAATATTTCCGCTTATAGACTTTGCGTATTCTGCTACATCCTTGTAATTTCTTAAACAAGCACATAATGTAATCCCAGAGACCGACGAAAATGATAATTCTGATCCATTTGGGGAGGGCAGAACTACCTTTGTACCTTTTTGAATACTCAAATAAGAGGACGGTGAGAGAGAAAAGTCAGTTTTACTTCTTGTTAAAGAAGCTGCAACAGCTTTATTTGCTTTAGCATATTCCTTTACAGTTTCATCTTTAAAATTATAAGGATATATAGCAGCATTCCTGCTTAGGGCAATATCAACACAAGTAGAAAAGGATAATATATCTACAATAATTGCAATATCATTCTCAATAGAAAAATTATTAACTCCTTCAATTCCCCATTCGCAATGTATCATTATAAACTTGGTATTATTTAACTGGGGACTAAAGTCCCTTTACTGGCTGGCTTTAATCCCCGCCCTAAAGGGCCGGGCTACTCACATCCTATACTCAATATGGACGCAGAGTTATTCGGCAAAAAACCATGTAAGGAAAGTAAATAGATTCTCACAGATCTCAGAACCTGATGAAAAAAAAATTATGGCCGTTACTGGTTTCCTCCGGAATGATGATGGACTCTGCTGCTACCGCAATGAGATCCTTCACTCATTAATGCTTCGCATTAACTCGTTCAGGATTAAAGATTATTTCAGCACAACCATTTTCTTTACATCAGAAAACTTGTTATCAACTACAAGCTTATAGAAATAAATCCCGCTTGCGATATTTGATACATCGAAGTCAACTTCATAGACTCCCGCTCTTTGTACCTGGTTTACAAGTACAGCAACCTGCCTGCCGGTGATATCGTAGACATACATTCTGACGAAATTGCCGAAATATGAAGTGCCTGATGGTATAGAGTATCTTATTTTAGTTGACGGATTAAACGGATTCGGATAATTCTGCCCAAGAGAGAATTTATCCGCAATTTCCGAGATTGTCTGAATTCCGAATACATCATAATATGAAATACGGGCATTGGTTTCAATTTCAGCCAGTCCCGCTTTGCTTTCGCCCTTTATGAGTCCGGTAAATGATTTTACAATTACTTTGACCTCATTTATCATAGGAGTACCCGGAACTGAGATTGTTGTACCATTAGAACTAATTGGTCCGGTACTTGTTATTCGGGCTTCTTCATTTCCATTAAAATAACATATCACCTCACAATCAGTAACCTGAATATTCGTATTATTGGAAGCATTTGGCCTGATATTGTAAATGGTTATATGGCGTACATCAATCGGGATGCTCCATTTTAAATTCACAAACTCGTTATTAGTGCCGTTTGCTATCCAGTTCACTTTAAGTGAATCATTTCTCGCTTTTCTATCAACTACTCTTTTACCCGGATACTGGATGCTATCATTTACAAACTTGAATGAACTTTCCGTAACTAACGCGGAGGTTGAAGTATTGAAGAAAGAAGCTTCAGTTATTGTTGGGGGTACAGGAATTTGAGTGTGGCCTGAGTGGCATCCAACGCACTTCGTGCCGGTTCCCGGCTTGCCGTAATTCATGCCTATAACATGCGCAACCTGTCCGGAGGAACCCCGCAGTACTTTACCGGCGGAATCAACCACCTGTTCGAACATCGAGACATTCGCGGGCGCGTTATCAAGTGCAATCTGCCCTGTGTGGAAAATTGGAACCTGCGTGAAGTAAACAGCGGAATCAAGTCCAAGTGAATCCTGGCGCTGAAAGCTCATAAAGAAATTTATTTTAGCGAAACGTGTGATCGGAGGCGCATCCTGCATGGGTAGGTCAACATCACCGTTTGTGAACGTATTAACGCAATCAAACCTGAATCCTCCATCTTTGAACCATGTCGATGGATCAAGAGTAGGAGGAAGCTCATCGGCAACATCTACGACTCCATCAATCAGTACCGGAGGCACTGTTTTAGGAAGCAGAACTTCTGCGTTTAGTTCCATTTTTCCGGTAATATCAAAAAATGGTGCGAGGCCGCTGCCATTCAGATTAACAGTGTACAATCCATAATCCTGGTTTTCTACCTGAGTAGCATAAGATATCAAGATCTGATTACTTGGCAATTCAACCGGATCACATGCATAAGGCGGCTGCATAGTGCCGTATGACGGAGGGCTATTGATATAAAGCTGCATTGTTGCGGGATTAACTCCGATAACATAAGTGCCGTAACCATTTCCTGTTTCAAACAGTCTTATGCCTGAGCTTCCTGTTGTATGCGCCATTGCATTATCAGGGGTAAACAGACTCAGCATTCTGCCGTCACTCAGAAGCGATGGGCGGTAATTATTCTGTCCTGAACGTAAATTGCCCGTTCCGGCATAGAAAGCGAGTCCTTCGCCATCAGGCCTTATTTTGGCTGCTGACCAGATATTGGAAATATCATTAGTTACAGCCAATGCGGAATCGCGTGTTAATCCGTTAGGTGTCAATATAGAAGGGTGATCAATATTCAGCCACCACCTGCTATAGACTATTTTACCAGAAACCGGGTCGATTGTCGGTTCATCCGCACCGTTTCGTTCTGTGGTAACACGGTGCAGGTTAAGTGAGGTTGAATCGATTATATAAAGATTAGTTACTCTTTTTGCAGTATACTGCGAAAGCGCGGGGTAACGTGTGCTTGAAAAACATATTCTGCCATCGGGTAAATAACACGGATCAACATCATCGTATTTTGCAAATTTATATGCAATGGGTCCGAACTGCGCGAGGCTGACATTGCGGCTGCTGTGGGTAATTTTCTTAAATCCCGTACCATCTGCGCGTATCTCGTATATTCTCCAGCTGCTATCGCGGTGCTCAATACCGGCAAATACTATTTTTGAAGCGTTCCAGTAAACGCACGGGTCAGATACATCGATCAGTTTTGTACCCGAAAAATTTATAGTGCTATCAACCAGAACGCGTATAGTGCCGTTAGACTCTCTTACCAGCAATCTTCCGCCCACAACAGAAGTTCTTGAAAAGGGACCCATACCCGGAAGCAGGCTTGCCTGCTGATAGTAAATGCTTCCCCCTGAGGTGATATTCCTTGAGACAAATACAATTGGATACTGTGAGTATACAGGATTAATATAGGGCTGTAAAATGAATATTGAGCATAGTGAAAAAACTATGCTCAATATTTTGAAATTTGATGTCATCTTAATGATATATAACGCTCCAAATGAGATCTTCCAGCGGTTTTTACCGAACGGGATTTTATTTATAAGTAACTACTACTGAAGAATTACTTTTATCTTTATCCCATGCAAGCATTATGCTTACTTCGCGTTTATCAAGTTTCCACATTACCATACCTCCATCATCGCTCATCATTTCGCCTTCACCCTTTTTGAAGCCTGCTTTTTCAACACTTTCAGCAAACGGAGCTAATATAGCCTTCGGTTTATCAGTTGATTCAAATGTAACAACTGTTCCTTCGGAAGTATTTAGCGAACCAAGGCATTTTGAATTCACAGGCTGAGGTACATCCTTGGGATAGTCAGCCGGCATGCCTTCTTTTATACCCAGCTCGTTACTTTTGCCGTCAGGGTTGGTCTGAGTTTTGTTATCACCGGCAACCTGGTTCTGGTTAGTAGTGTTCTGTTTGGTAGAATCTTTTTTGTCGCCATCGGTCTTCTGGTCGGTTTTACCGCACCCTGAAACTGCAATAATGACGGCTGTGAAGATCGGAAAAAATAATTTGAGTTTTGTTTTCATGCTATGGTTTTAGTTGTTAATTATTATTCTGTTTTATGGTATCCTCAATTCATTACTTCTTCAAAGCAATTAATTCAGGATTAATATCAATTATTGCACAATACAGCTTCGAATCTACCGGCAACCCAGCTTTTTGAAGCATCGTTAAAGAATAGCGCGATCTTCCCTTTTGCGGTTTTATCATTTATACTTTCAATTTCAAGCGCGCAGTTCCAGGTTTCAGTGGATTTGTTTCCTGCCTGCTTAAAACTCGCCGTAAATGTTTTCGGATCATCTGCGAACTTAGATTTAACAAACGGGCCCTGTTTTATTTCAGCGCCTTTGTTCATCAAAGTAAATCCTTCGAAGTTCTCTATATAGCCGCAGTTCTGCTCAGGCTTTACCACTGAAAAATTAATGACATGGTCATTTGAACCGCGCCATTTTTCAAAATTAATATATGCAAACTGAACTTCTTTGCCGCCAATAAATCCTTTTACGGGGAAATCAGGAATATCACTTGCGGAAACATCGTCTTTCCAGCCGAATTCACCCGATTTTTTGTCATTTGTTTTATTTACAGTATCATCAGTTTTTTTGCCGCAACCGGTAGAAACCAACAGCATTACAGCAAAAAAAAGTACAAAGAATCCTCTAAATTTAGCCAAATATAAATTGTATTTCAATAGGTTTATATATAATAAACCTGACAGTTTCTAAAAACCTGCCAGGTTTAAAATGATTTATTATTTGCAGTATTTGTTAAATCTATCGTTAATACGTGCCCAGTTAAGATTATTGATAAAGTTATCAATATACTTCACTCTGCCCGGGCCATCTTTATGGTAATAAGCATGTTCAAATACATCGCATGCTACAAGCGGCACGCCGCCCCATATAGCGCCATATTGATGCTCATCAACAAGAACGTTTATGAGTCTGCCGGAATATAGCCTGTCAAATACAAGCAATCCCCAGCCGCTTAACTTTGCTGAAACAGCACAGGCTTTGAACTCAGCTTTCCAGTTATCAAATGACCCGAAGTTGGCTTCGATGGCGGCTTTCACATCAGGACCCTTTGAAATATCGCCATCGCCGCCCATATTATCCCAATATACATCATGCAGGTAAGCGCCGGAGTGGTTCCATGTAAATCTTCTTTTAAGCTCGCCTATATCAGACCAGTTGCCGTTCGCTTTTGTGAGGTCAGCTGATTCGAGTTCTTTTTCTATATTATTAAGGAAAGTAACGTATCCTTTGTGGTGTGTGTTGTAATGCCAGTCAGTCGTTTCGGCGTCAACAACATCCTTTAACAAACTTTTCGCTTCTTCATCACTGTATGGACGGGGATTGAATTTCCATTCATATGCCATTTTATTAAAACCTCCTTCAGGTTGCAAAGCCGTATGGCTTTGGTTATAATTTTTATATAGTAAATCGAATTTAGAAAATAAACCAAGTGAAACTGCACCCAGTGCAGAAGTTCTTATAAACTTCCTTCTGCTGTTATCTTTCATATTAGCCGCTCTATTTGAAAAATATTGATCGCAAATTTGCCCTGCTGTAGCAGAAAGTTACACGCCGAACGAACTGCCGCATCCGCATGTTTTTTTGGCTGTTGGATTATTGAATACAAATCCTTTGCCGGTCAGACCGTCAGTGTAATCAACTGTAGTACCGGTAAGATATAGTATGCTCTTCCAGTCAACTGCTACCTTTACATCATCAAACATCAGGACCTTATCGGTATCCTTAAGTTCCGCATCGAAGCCAAGTGTGTAGCTTAACCCTGAGCATCCGCCGCCCTTCACCCCTATTCTTAGAACATAATCAGCGGGGATAGAGTTTTCAGCCATGATCTTTTTTACTTCGCCAACGGCTTTTTCTGTTAAAGCTATCCCGTCTGTTACTTCCGGCTGCTTTATTTCTGGTGTTACAATATTTGTTTCTGCCATAATTATATATATTTAATTGTTAAACGCTGCTCTATTTGATTATCAATGAGTAGTATGTTAATCCAGCTACTTCTAAAAATTTATTGATCCTGCGAAATTAGCTTATTTAAAGAAAAAATTCATTCCTAAATACAGCCCCCAATACGCAACCCGCCTGTTGGCGGTTAAACCGTTGGAAGCGCTTTTTTCGTCTCTGAAGACAATGGTCCTGTCTGTTGTCACAACATTATCTTCGGTCTGTTTGCCCCATGCATTATCGTATGTATAACTGTAACCGGCGAACATATCGATTGTATTTTTAACCCGGAAGTAGACCCTGAAGCCCGCAGTATAGCCGAACCTCGGAGTGACCTTAAAAAAATCCAGACCGGCTTTATGATACGTTTCACCTCCCATGAAGTTCGCTCTTAACAGTCCAAACACAGCCGGATAAACGGCTGAATTATGCCCGATCGGGTTTACTTCAGTCCCGATACCTGCGGAAAATGACTGTATCCTTACCCCGATATCATAATCCGAAGGACCGGGATAATTTCCCTTCAGAATATTATACCCCAGATTAAAAAGAGCTTTGACCCTCCCTTTTTTCATCAGGCTGTACTTCAAATATGTTTGTACGCCGTATCCTGTATTTGTCCCGAAATTATCAGAATCTATCAGCCTTTTTCCGTCAATGAACAGCTGGTCTTCGGCGGAATTTATAGTGACGTTCTCACCGTAGGCCTCAAGTAATGGCCTTGAGTAACCTATACTGAAACTCAGTTCGATCTTACTGTAATTATCTTTTGCATCCTTTGTTTTCTTTGTCTGTGAAAAAACAGTGAAAGCGAACGCTGTTATGAACAGAACAATAAAGATCTTAAACTTCAGCATATTCCCCCTTCATCTGTTTGCTTCCATTGTTTGAAGAGGATACTGATCTCAGGTAAGCCGCTTTTTCCGCGAACTTCTTAATCACATATTCAATTTCTTTTTCAGTATTAAACCTGCCTAAACCAAAGCGTATAGTTGAGCGCATAAGGTTTCTATCCAATCCGATCGCTTTTAGAACGTGTGACGGCTCTACTGATTCAGATGAACATGCGCTGCCGGTTGATACGGCAACTTCTTTCATTGAAATCATCAGTGAGTCAGCGTCAATACCCTGAATACTAATATTCAGGTTGCCGGGTATTCTTTTAACGGGGTCACCATTTAATCTAACGTCTTTTACCGCTGAAATAATTCCATTATAAAGCCTGTCACGAAGCAGAGTTACGCGAGTTGCTTCATTTTCAAGCTCTTTTGCAGCAATATCACAGGCCTTGCCAAGCCCAACTATACCGGGAACGTTCAGCGTACCGGCCCTGAGCCCTTTTTCCTGTGCACCGCCATCTATTTGCGGAGCAATTCTTACGCGCGGTAATTTACCGGTTTTATAGAGCGCGCCAACACCCTTGGGTCCGTACATTTTATGTGAAGAAAAACTCAGCATGTCAACTCCCAGTTTCGATAGGTCAATTGGTAACTTACCAACTGCCTGCGTTGCATCTGTATGAAACAAGATCTTTTTAGCTTTGCAGATCTTTGCGATTTCTTTTATTGGTTGAATTGTTCCAATTTCATTATTAACATACATCACTGAAACCAGGATAGTTTTATCTGTTACCGCATCCGAAATATCTTTGGGATCAACCAGACCCCTTTCATTCACTTTCACATAAGTGACATCAAACCCTTTGCGTTCAAGATTTTTGCATGAATCAAGGACTGCTTCATGTTCAATTACAGTAGTAATTATATGATTGCCTTTCGCAGAATGCGTTTCAGCCGCGCCTTTGATAGCGAGATTGATCGATTCCGTTGCGCCGCTGGTGAAGATCATATCGCGCGGCTCGCACTTAAGTAGCCTGGCAATAAGTTTTCTCGCCAGATCAACAGCCGCTTCAGATTTCCACCCGAACTCATGCGATTTGCTTGATGCGTTTCCGTAATTTTCAGTGAAATACGGAAGCATAGCTTCCAGCACCTGAGGATCAACCCTGGTTGTTGAATGATTATCGAGATATACCGGGAATTTTATCATCTATAATTTTTTCAGACTATTTCCGCGAGTGTTGTTGAATTAAAGTAACTGTTTATCTGGCGCTGTATCTTCTTTAACGGACTGCTTAATATACAGGTTTCATATATCGAACAGGCTTCGGAATCTTCATGTTTGCCGCAATCAAGTATATAGCTTTCGCCTTCAATGGCATTGAATATCTGCGCTAGAGTTAGATCTTTAGGATCCATCAGCAGTTTATACCCCCCGTGTGTACCCTGCACCGAGCCCAATATTTCGTGTTTCTTTAACTTCTGAAGTATTTTTGAGAGCAGGTCATATGGTATTTTGTACTTATCAGCAATTTCCTTTGCCGATGAAGTACAGTTCTCACCCGGCGTAGCCATGTGTTTTACCGCTATCAATCCGTATTCTACTTTTTTAGAGAGTTTAAACATAATTCAGACCTCCCCTAAATCCCCTCCTTGTAAAGGAGGGGACTTTGGAAAGAAAATTCTATTTTCTAATTAATCGTGCGGCAAAAGAGCCGTCAATGTTGTGCCTGTGCGGGAAGGTTTCGATGCAGCCCTCGGCGTTCACAAGCTCTGATTTTACATACTGCGAAGCGTTATCAATCTTAAAATCGGGATTCTTTTCGAGGAAATCCTTTACAACATCCATATTCTCTTCCTGCTCGGTTGAGCATGTGCTGTAGACGATCACTCCCCCCGGCTTTAGATATTTTACAGCGCTATTCAGCAGGTTCTTCTGAATTTCGGTGAGGGCAAGTATATCCTCAAATTCACGCTTCCATCTTATTTCAGGTTTTTTGGATAGAACTCCAAGTCCTGAGCACGGGGCATCAAGAAGGATTTTATCGAACTTGAGATCTTTCACTTTTTCATCCTGCAGATCCGCGGCATCATCCTGAATGAACTCAATATTTGTTATTCCCAAACGCTCAGCGTTTTGTTTCATCATTCTAATTTTCGCGTCAAACTTATCAACAGAGTATACTTTTCCTTTGCCGCCTAAAAGCTGGGCAATGTGAGTTGATTTACCTCCCGGAGCTGCGCACATATCAAGTATCATGTCATTTTCAGTGGGCTTAAGCAGCACTGCCGGCAAGCCGGCGGATTCATCCTGCACAGTATATTTGCCATCTTTAAAATCTTCATCAAGATATATTTTTGACATCAAACGAAGCGTTACAAAATAATCTATATATCTGCATGTTCTGTATACAATACTTCTTTCATCAAAGCGTTTAAATATCTCATCTTTGGAGGCTTTGAGAGTATTTATGCGAAGCGTGAGTATAGGACGTTTGTTATTAGATTCCGCAAGAAGTGCAGCGTCATCAAAACCAAAACGCTCTATCCATCTCCTTATCATCCAGTTTGGGTGCGACTGCATTATGCCGAGATATTTTATTTCATCAATTTCGCGGGTCGGGTAAACAAGGTCGTTCTTTGTCCTTATGATTGTACGCAATAGACCGTTAACAACATCAGCGTGTTTTTGAGTGCTGATGCGTTTAACAAATTCAACCGCTTCATTGACAGCAGCAAAATCGGGTATCTTGTTCAGGAATAAAATTTGATATAAAGCTACGCGGAGAGTATTTTTAATTTCCGGTGTGCATTTTTCCCAGTTGCCGCGGTAGAAACCGTTTAGGAACCAGTCAAGCCTGCGCATCCAGCGGATGACGCCGTGGCAGATCTCGTTCAACAGTGATTTATCATAATCGTTAAGCAGATCAGTGCGTATTTCAAAATCGATAAGTTTATCAAGATACGCATCGGTACGCTCAACCCTTGTGAGAATTTTCACGGCAAGGCTTCTGGCATCGGAATAGATCGTATCGCCTTTGGGGCGCTCGCGTTTATTCTGATAATTGCGGTTATCACTTGACTTATTGGACGGTTTATCGGAGTACGATTTATCACCATTTTTATTAAATGGCGGTTTACTGCCTGGTTTGTTATTGCTTTCGGCTGAATCGATTTGTTTTGATTCAGGCTGCTCGACAGCGGTTTGCTGTTCTTCTGTTTGTTTTACTTCTTTTTGAAGTAATTCAGGTTCTTGTGGATCTGTAACTTTGATCTCTTTTGGTTCAGCTACAGTTTCATTCAATACAGGTGCTTTAGTTTCTTCCGGTACCAAATTATTCACATTTTCGCCTGAATTTTCACTCTTTTCGCTCATTTTTTTGACCTTGCTGGTTGTTGGTGAAAACACCAGCAACCGGGGTAAAGTTACACATTAATTCAGATATTCCACAAATATAGCGGTATATTATAGTAGTTACAATGAAGAGGGATGGCACACCAGAGGCATAGGATTAACCACGAATTATACTAAGATACATGAATTTGTTAAAGATATTATTCAGATTAACTGAAATAAAAGTAATAATGTCACCCGTTCCGGGTTTTATCAGCTATCTAAACATCTTTTACAAGAATATCACCCCTTCGGGGTTAAAGAAATCCGTTCAATCTTGTTTTACTGTAGTATCTCACTCCTTTGGGGTTAACTGATTCTATCAAATTTTTTCTGAAATAGTTTCACTCCTTCGGAGTTCGACTAAATATCTAATCCCGAAGGGATGATATTATAGTAATATTGATGAATCGGGATAAAATAAACCCCGAAGGTCTTTGACCTGCTGACAAAGAAGTACATAGACAAGCAGGGTTGATATTATAAATGGGTTTAGAAATTATGTTTAATATAGAGTTTTGAATATTTATTTTGCGTTATAGAAAACCGCTGAAGCGGTTTAGAGTTTTTCTATTTTTTAAGACCCACGACTCCTGAGAAAACAGGCAGGAAAGTCGT
>JBHEKV010000182.1:0-3285 GCA_041859235.1 Ignavibacteria bacterium
CCAATTTTTTACAATTTATCTTCATTTTTCGTTCTTATTAAATTACCTATATTTGCAGTAATAATAATTAATTATCCACATATGAAGGCATTCAGTATGACAAAAACCATAAAGGTGCTGTTTTTTGCCGTGTTTTGCGTGATTTTGGCCTCATGCGGCAAGAACCCCGAAGTAATATATATCAATGGCAAGATATACACGCTTGATAAGAACAACACTGTTGTTGAAGCAATTGCAGTGTATGAAGGCAAGATACTTGCCACGGGCAAATCAAGCGAGCTGACAGAAAAATACAAGGATGCCAAAGTAATTGACCTGAAGGGTAAAACAGTTGTACCCGGTTTTATTGATGCTGAAGCTAACTTAATGGAGTTTTCAAAGCAGTTAAGCCTTCTTGACCTGAGGAATGCAAGATCAGTGGATGAAATTGTGAACATAGTACGCGAGCGCTCAAAATCCACCGGTCCAAATGACTGGATAGGCGGCTTCGGGTGGGATGAACTTAAGCTTAACGAAAAGGACCTGGAAAGGCTGCATCACAGCCTGCTTGATAATGTATCAACAACGCAATCGATCTACCTTGTGAACGCGCTTGGAAATACTACATGGGTTAACAAAAAAGTTTTAGACCAGACAAAGGTTAATAAAGATACCCCTGACCCCGAGAACGGCGCAATTGGCTTTGATGAAAACAACACACCCAATGGGTTATTTTATGAAGCAGCGCAGGAGCTTGTTATAAACATTCTTCCCCAGCCGTCCGAGCAGGAAGTAATGAGTAATATCACCCGCGGAATAAACGAGCTTTTTAAATACGGCATTACGGAAATTAATGACGCTAATATCACTGAGCAGGGTTTAAGTGTGTACAAAAAAATGGTGGATGATAACAAATTCCCAATAAGGCTGTACGCTATGATACCCGGCAAAGGACCCTTGTTTGAAAAATATTTATCAAGCGGACCCGAAGAGTATAAAGACAGGATAAATGTTAAATGCGTAAGCCTTGAATATGACGGCTATTTTGAAACGCAGGATGCCGCCATGGAAAACGATTACAACGAAGATCCGAAGAGAATGACTCCCTTTAACGATGACTTTGACATTAAGGAAATGACGAAGAAAGCGAACGAAAAAGATTTCCAGATATCGGTTAAGACGGTTGGTGACAGGGCTTTGACGCAGACTCTAAACGCAATTGAATCGGTAAACAAAGAAGTTAAATCCAAAGCCGGCAGAACCAGATTAGAGTACCTTGAGTTTGTAACCCCCGAAGAAATGCAGCGCATTAAGCAGATGGAAATAATACCTTCTGTAAGGCCGGAAGTGACCCTGACAGATAAACTGATATTGAATGAATTGATAAAACCCGAAAACGGGCAGAACCTTGGATTATGGAGCAATTTATTCAAGCAGAATAATATTATTATTTCCGGAACTGATTTCCCGTATCACACAATAAATCCCCTGATCGTGATGTATTACTTATCCAGCGGTCTATCAGTTGATACCGCTGCGAACAGACTTGCAAACAATACTGCCCAGAAATTAAGTGTACTGGATGCACTGAAGTCATTTACTGTTTATTCAGCATTCGCATCTTTTGCTGAAGAAGTAAAAGGAACCCTCGAAAAAGACAAGTTCGCCGATATGGTGGTTCTCTCCGATGATATCGTGGCATCAGATCCGCAGGTACTGCTTAAAACAAAAATTTTGATGACAATAATACGGGGCGAAATTGTTTATGAAAACAAAAATCCCGGAGCATTGTTATATTGATAATTTCCTTAGAGCATTATTAATCGTAAGCAATATATGAAAGAAACTGTTAAGACCTGGAGGGTTCTTGACATTCTGAAAGTAACCGAAGCTGCTTTCCGTGAACGTGGAATAACGAATCCGCGTCTCAACGCGGAACTACTGCTTGCGGATACCACAGGTGACAGCAGAATTAACCTTTATGTGAACTTTGAAAAACCATTGACAGCAAGTGAAGTATCAGCTTACAGGGATAAAGTTAAACGCAGACTGAAGTTTGAGCCGCTGCAGTACATACGCGGCAAAACGGAGTTTTACGGACTTGAGTTTATGGTCACCCCGGATGTATTGATACCACGCCAGGAAACTGAGATTTTGGTTGAGCGCGTACTGGAATACATTAAGCTTTCAGGGGTAAATTCTCCTAAGATACTTGAAATAGGAACAGGCTCGGGGTGTATTTCAATTGCAATTGCGGCAAACGCGGAGTGCTGTATTAATGCTTTTGATCTTAGCAGTGAAGCGGTAAAAGTTGCAGAAATTAATTCTCAATCAAACCGTACGGCAGGAAAAATAGGATTTGGATCGGTGGATTTCTTTGGTCCTGAAATTACATTTGAAGGTTTTGATATTATAGTAAGCAATCCGCCTTACATATCGGCACAGGATGTGCCGGGACTGAATGAAGAAGTCAACGGGTACGAGCCGTACATTGCCTTAACTGATGATGGAGACGGGCTATCATTTTATAAAAAGATTTTTGAGCTGTACAACGCTTCTCAAAGCAAGCCGGCGGTTTTTCTTGAAATAGGCGATGGCAAAAAAGAAGCAATAGTAAAATTATTAGATGAAAGCAGCATTAGAAATTACAATATTCATAACGACCTGATAAATTTACCCAGGGTACTTGAAATTAAAGGAACAGGAAATTAATGATAGCGTTAATACAACGGGTCACAGAGTGCAATGTTACGGTAGGGGCTGAGCTTATCGATAGCATTCGCGGCGGTTTGCTTGTACTGCTTGGTGTGAAAGAGGGTGATACCGAAACTGACGCGGCTTATCTTGCGGCAAAAACCGTGAACCTGCGCATCTTTCAGGATGAAAATGAGAAGATGAATCTTTCATTGCTTGATACCGCGCAGGATATTATGATAGTCTCGCAGTTCACACTGCATGCCGATACACGGCATGGCAACCGCCCCAGCTTCACCGATGCGGCTGAACCAAAGATTGCCGAGGCGCTTTATGAATACTATACGCAGGAGGTAAAAAATCTGATAGGCCATGATAAAGTGCATAACGGTGTGTTTGGCGCAATGATGAAAGTTAAGCTTGTAAATGACGGTCCGGTAACAATAACATTACGCAGCAAAAACGATTATTAAAATAATTAACCCGGTTGGATAAAATACTTTTAATAGGTTTCGGCAAACTTGGCTCGCATTTATACTACTCGCTTAAAAGCACGGGGAAGTATAAAGTAACCGCTGCTAAAAAACGCAGCACCAAAAAAAGAATACTGAC
>JBHEKV010000099.1:0-12056 GCA_041859235.1 Ignavibacteria bacterium
TGATAATAATATTGAATATTGGCTGTTATATTTGCTCCGTTTCTGTTTGCGTCATCGGGTCCTTGTACGATGGTAGTATCATACATTACAATATCGTTGTGCTCAGTTATTGCAATTTTCGTACCTAAGGGATGGTCTACAGCAAATAATTTTACCATATCAATATAGTCATGATCATTTTCGTATTCTCCAATTTGTATCGAATATTTTCCATCATTCAAATTAGGATGTATCTGTAATTTATATTTATCGGTGATATCTATGTTTGCAAATTCATTAAATTCTGAGCGATGCAATAAATTGTTATCTGTCAAATGGTAAGTCGAGTCATTATTCCAAACGTATAAATATGGACATCCTCCACTTCCACTTGGTGGGGGTCTTATCCCAGCTACTGGCATAATCGCCGTCTGGTAAAGAAAATCTGTTGACCAACAAGGATTATTTAAGGCAGTAACTCTAAAAGTAAATCTTAAATATCCCTCTTGATTACAATTAGATGGAGGGTTTGTGTTACAAGATTCATTAACGTAATTATCAAAAACTTTAATTATTTGTTTATTGCCGTTACTAATAATTTGTAAACCAGTAGGTAAAGGCGAGTAATTACCACAACCATTTGCAGTACTACCGCATTTATAATATTGCCATAAATAAGCATTAGCATTAGAAATATTCGCTGTCAAAGTGCCAGTTTCTCTTGCATATACTCTTTGCATTGGTTTGTCAAAACTAAAACTTAATAATAACGGTGGATTAATACAATGTTGTAACCCCGTCGAAATTGCAAACCAATATAATAATCCTGCAGTCGCTCTAATTGCATATTTTAAATTACTTTGCATAATTGCCGATGGAATTACAGTGGTAGGGTGATCTCCCATTTGAGAGTAATATTGCATTAACAAATAATTTGTACCTAATGGTAATGAATTATCACCTATCCACTGGGGTGGAGGAGCTCCATTGTTTCTCCAATCACTTGGAAAATGGTCCGCTAATTGATTTCCCGTATAAAATAAAAATTTAACTGGATCATTTACATTATAAAATGGATCTATAAAATTTCCTGCATTATTTCTATTTATTTCGCTTCTATAAGTAGAAACCCAATTTTCTAATGCATCAGGCTCTCCACCTGCTAACCATGGTGAATAAGCATGTATGTCTCCATGTGCATGTGCAGGTACGGTTTGATCTTGTAATAAATGGCACATTCTACCAAGTATTTCCCAAACTAGTTTATTTCTATCATCCCAGTTCAAAGTTCGATATTCTCTTATCATTTGAGTTTGGCCTGCGTGATTAGTGAAACTTTCACACCAAATATTTCCAGTGACATATAAATTAACCAAACCATTATAATACATATATCTGTAAAAGCCTGTTTCAGCATTTAGAACAATCCATGATGTATTATTGTCTTCATCAGTCCAATTTCCATCTCTGTAATATCGCATCTTTTTCCATGCATTCTCCCAAAAATCAGAATGACCACTTCCTAAGCCAGAATGTATCAATTCTGTCTTATAATCTTCGCCCAGATCGGCATTCCAAAAATGACTATTTGTATTCCAAATATCAGGGAATTCAGGTCCTATCATCCACCAGGGTTTTGTATAATGAAAAACCACATCTTCTTGGTCTTCTCTAAATGCCCCAGTTGTAATTTTCCCAACTTGCCATTTGTAATCTCCAAAATCGTTTAAGTCACCTATCCTGTAACCTAATTCAGGAAAATAGTGACCTTGATTTTTTAGTAAATTATAGGCTTCTATAGTCAAGTACATATGATCATCATCATCATATGAGTAAATAAATGTAAATTGTAAAAATATAAATAAGATAAATATTTTTTTTCATAATAGTATTTAAAGTTTAATGGACAGAATTATTGAAGTCATTGGATAAATTATATAATTAGAAGATTTTTTAGGATATACTAACGTTTGATACCAATTTAAACCGAGGTATAGTCCTTTTATAATTTTAAAATCAATTTTTAATTCAATACAAGGCAATAACGAAATAGGATTAATCTTTATCCCTCCACCAGTAAAAAAAATTATATTGTTATTTAATTGCCACAACCTATACAAGAAAACATTTAGATGAAATAATGTGCCAGCAGGGTTAGTCTGATACGGGTCCCTTTTTATCTCCCGGAAAATTGTGATCCCGTTTTTTAAATATAATTTTTCGTTTATGGAATAAAAAATATTTGCTTCAAAAAAATAGAGATTTAAAAACCTATATGTCGATGCGCCTGCGTACAAAGAAAATAATGTATAATATTTTGGATTTTTATCTGGAAGCAAAGTGGAATCACTAAGATGATAATTATTTTTTAGTGTAGGGTTCGAATTACATTTTGAATAAATTTGTTTGCTGGTTTTTACAGAAGAAGAGGTATTACTCATTTTAAAATTTAGTGTGCTAGTCCTAAAGTTTTTTGCAAGTATATCTTCTTTGGGGGTATAATTTTGACAAAGAGATTGAGAGTCATCTAAGGTACAAATGGCAAGCAGTAATACTATAAAATATTTTAAGGCTTTAAGGCTCATTTTCTACAATGTTAACATTGCGCCTGAATTAATTATACAAAAATAATATAGTATTCTTGTTCTGTCAATCCCTTAATTGAAAATTTCCCATAAAAAACCGCCCCAATTGAGGCGGCTTTGAAGCAACTAAAATTAATTAAATCTCACCCTGAGCTTGTCGAAGGGTGTAGTATCCAATCCAACATCCCTCGACAAGCTCGGGATGAGGTTTTCTATCGGTTTAGACTATGTCGATTAATAAACTTGGCAACTAAAACCCTCTTACTCCACTGTCACGCTTTTAGCCAGATTTCTCGGCTGATCAACGTTACAGCCGCGCAATACTGCTAAGTGATACGCAAGCATCTGCAGCGGTATGGTTGTAAGTATCGGCGAAAGCATTTCAAGTGTATGCGGTATCCTTATCACGTAATCTGAATATTCATCAATATGCCCGTCGGAATCAAAATCAGTGATAGTTATCACAACGCCTTTTCTTGCCTTCACTTCGCGGATATTTGAAATTACTTTTTCGTAGGTTGAATCCTTCGGTGCAATTACAATAACCGGCATGTTCTGGTCAATAAGCGCTATCGGTCCGTGTTTCATTTCCGCCGCAGGGTAACCTTCAGCGTGAATGTATGAAATTTCCTTAAGCTTCAGTGCGCCTTCAAGCGCTACAGGGAAGTTATAACCTCTGCCCAGGTATAACATGTGCTGGCAGTATTTAAATATCTTTGCTATCTCAAGTATTTTATCGTTTAATGCGAGTATTTCTTTTATCTTCTCAGGTATCCTGAGCAGTTCATCTGTGATTTCTTTGATCTCATGTGCAGGAAGTGAATTCCTGTACTGCGCTATCATAAGTGATATCAATGCAAGTCCTGTAAGCTGGGAGGTGAACGCTTTTGTTGAAGCAACACCAATTTCGGGTCCCGCGTGAGTGTAAACACCTGCATGTGTTTCCCTTGCTATGGTACTGCCGACAACGTTAACTATTCCGTATACATCTGCCCCGCGTGATTTTGCTTCCTTCAGCGCAGCAAGCGTATCAGCGGTTTCACCGCTCTGGCTGATAACGAACATTATATCATTCGGGTAAATTACCGGGTTGCGGTAACGGAACTCTGATGCGTATTCGACCTCTACGGGAATTTTACACATTTGTTCTATCATGTACTCGCCAACCAAACCCGCATGCCATGCTGTGCCGCAGGCTGAAATAATTATCCTCGGCGCGAATTTTAATTTATCGGTAACGTTCATTAAGCCGCCAAGCTTAACAAGCCCGTTTTCCTTAATTATCCTTCCGCGCATTGTATTTGTTATAGATTCAGGCTGCTCATTGATTTCCTTGAGCATGAAATGTTCATATCCGCCTTTTTCTATCTCTTCTAGATCAAATGTAATTTCTTCAAGCTCGCGCTCTATTATTTCATCGTGAATTGTCTTTATCTCAAATTTATCCTTGTCGCAGATCACCATTTCGCCGTCCATCAGGTAGAGCACCTGGCGGGTGTATGGTACAATAGCTGTCGCATCTGAGGCAATTATGAATTCGCCTTCACCAACACCTAGTACTAACGGTGAGCCTTTTCTTGCCGCGATAATTTTATCCGGGTCGAATTTAGAGAGGACGCACATACCGTATGTACCGTCAACTTCAGCAAGTGCAAGCCTTACTGCGGTTTCAAAATCCATAACATTCTTGTAATGGGAGCGTATTAAATGCACAAGGCACTCGGTATCAGTATCAGTTATGAACTGGTAACCTTCGCGCTCAAGCCTTGTTTTAAGTACGTTATAATTTTCAATTATCCCGTTGTGAATTACAACTATTTCGTTGCCTTCATCAAATATAGGGTGTGCATTGCGGTTGTTAGGTTCACCGTGCGTAGCCCAGCGTGTATGGCCAAAACCAATACTGGCGTTTTGATCGTACCCGTTGGTGCCTAAAAGATTTTCGAGGTCAGTTACCTTGCCGGCAGTTTTCCTGACAGCAATTTCGTTGTCAAACATAAGCGCAACGCCTGCTGAATCATATCCCCTGTATTCAAGCTTCTTCAAACCGCTTAAAATGATCGGAAGTGCCTGTTTATTACCTAAATATGCAACAATACCACACATTAATTTTTTCGTTTAAATGTTTAGAAATCGGAAGTATTTTCAAGTAAACATAGTATAAATGGTGTATGTATACAATACCACCTACACGTTACTAAAAGCTTAAATTCCGAACAAACTTGAACAATAATTTGCCCAGCTCAAAAGTGGGGATACAAAAATACCAAACAATATTACAGAAAACAACAGAGTTAACAATATAATGAGGGGTGTCGTTCCAATTTTTTGGGAAATTTGGCTATTTTGACCGGTAAAAACTACATCAGAGAGCCTGAATATGAAGTATAGTAATACTACAGAAGAAATTATTCCGGCCGCTATAAGCCAAAAGTAATTTTCTAAGTTGGGGAGAGAGTACAGGATCAATTTCGAATTAAACCCGGCGGTAAGCGGAAATCCGGCTGAAGATGCAAGGAAAAATATAAAAGAAAGAAACAGCGGTTTATTATTTCTGCCGAGCGATCTTAATCCTGCAGTATCATTTACGGAATATCCTGTGATTATCAGGTTGATGCATAACATAATGCCAAGGGAGTTTATCGCAAATACAACCATAGCTGAAATAAATGCAGCAAGTCCAGCTGCGGAACCTGAAATTAAGCCAAATAACAGGTACCCGGCTTGTGATATTATGATATAAACGGCGATCTTCTTCAGGTCATATTGCCAGAGGATCACTAGATTGCCCGAAATGATCGAACAAACTGAAATCACTGCCAGCAATAATTTCCAGTTCACCCCCCCGATAAAACTGATCTGTTCGGCTGAGGAAATGAATGTATTGTGATCTTTTAGCGCGGTGAAAATAAATCTGCCGGTAACAAACAATACTGCCGTTATACTTATCAATGAGAACTGGGTTAAGTGCCCAACTTTGAGAGACCTGCTTAACAATGGGAAGCTTAAATTAAACGGAGCAAGCAGAGCGGTAAACGAAAGTCCGGTGATAATTAGTATTACAGAAAAGATCAGGATAAGTGTATTTACGGTATTGAATGAGAGAAATTTGGATATTGAATAGTATTCACCAGTGCCGGTTAAGCCATAAAGCAAAGTAATTCCATAAAGCATTACTGCCATAAACATTGAACTGAAAATGAAATATTTGATGGCAGGTTTTAATTCATAGTAAATGAGCAGGTAAAGCGGAATAACCATTACCTGCAATGAAACAAACATCATAAAGATATTTGATGCTCTTACTGCCAGCATGGCACCGATAAATGATACAGTAACTAAGGCAAACTCAAGTTGATGTGACCTTGTATTATAAAAGGTTAGCGCTGATATCGTCATAACCGAGCTCAAAATTACACGCGCTGAATATGAATAATGGTCAGCAGAGAACACTCCGCCAAAAAGCGGCTGCGGTGCAAAGTATGCCTGCAAATAGCTGAATAATGCAGAAAGAATAACTCCGCCTGAGAAAACAAAATATAAAAACGGATTTTCCTTTTTTTCAGATCCGTTGAGTAAATTTAATATTATTAATGTAAGAGCTAATGTAATTTCAGGAAGAAAATTGAAGAGAATATTAATTGTTTCCTGGTTCAATTATAATATGATTGATCAATTTTCTTAAAAATTAATTTGTACCGCCAAACGCCTTCCTCCACTATCGCGTAGTAAGTCAGGGCCTCACGCCGTTACAATGTTGCCATTAGCGGAATTTGAAACTTAGCGCGCTGCGACTTACTTCAGCTTGCTGAAGGAAGTTCTACCAATTCCGCCAAGTATTATCACTTTGTACCGCCAAACGACTTCCTCCGCTATCGCGTAGTAAGTCAGGGACTCTCACCGTTACAATGTTGCCATTAGCGGATTTTGAAACTTAGCGCGCTGCGACTTACTTCAGCTTGCTGAAGGAAGTTCTACCAATTCCGCCAAGTATTATCACTTTGTACCGCCAAACGGACTCGAACCGTTACAATGTTGCCATTACTAGATTTTGAGTCTAGCGCGTCTACCAATTCCGCCATGGCGGCAAGTACTATTTACTTAATGAAAGATCTCAAAAACTTTCTTCTGGATGAAACCTTAAGTTCCTTTTCCCGCCTAAAAGCTGCTGCCCTGTCAGGGACTTCCTCGAAATAGATTATCCTGTAAGGAACATATTTCCTTGTTGAGATCACTCTTCCTGAACAATGCTGCTTGAATCTCTTTTCAAGATCAGAGGTTTGGCCAATATACAGCCTGTCAAACGAATCTGAATAAAGACAATAAACATAGAATTTATTCATTTTTCTGCTAAAACCTCAAATTCGAGATACCAATAATAATAATTTTAGAAAATAGTTAAAATGAAATAAAATGCCACAATCAACCCAGCCATTACTGAAATTACGATGGTTTTGGTATCAGTGTATGCTTTCCTGATAAGCAGAGACAGAATATTGACAGGTTCTATAACAATAGGGAACATTTTACCCGTGAAAAACTCTTCCGCTTTTTTGAAATTCACCGAAATATTTGAAATGAATCTAAATGTGATTGACAGAACTTTATATAATGGTACAGTAAAAAACTTCTGAATATTTAATATGAGAGCCGGGTAAAATGTCTTCTGAGTTATGGCTCTTATTAACCGCAGAAAAATAGCTTGTACCGTACTTCTTGCTTTCGAGGAAATAAGCAGCACGAAGAAAATTACTGCAACAATGTACAAAACCAAGGTAACTGTATAATAAGCCGTAGTATTTATGAACAGGTCATTCAGCATCAGCTGGTTCTTCTATCATATTATTACGATATGATCTATGATTTAAAAAAAACAAAATAATACCCGCTGCGATATTAAGCAAACAAATTGCTGTAACAATAAACATTATTATCTGTCCTTCCGGGTTGAAACCCCAGAAGCTGCTGAAAGCAGCAATGTTGATGAGCGACGCAGAGAATAACATTACAAGTGCAATTGTTACCCTGATCGCTTCTTTGGCCGTTATTAACGTAAATAGTCCGAAACCAAAAATCATTGATGAAACAAAGATGTAAAAATTGATGCCTGTCATTTTGCTTCCCCATTTCTAAGGATATTAAAAATCGATGAAATAATTACGGAGATTAAGGATGCTGTAACCAAAATGACAGCTATATATTTGGTAAATATCAAATTAAAAGTGTTCTGATCATTTATGACCTCAAACTTCGGCCATTTTGCGGCTCCAAGTAATGCCGCTGTTATCGCGGTAATTATGCTGATGACAAGAATTGAAACAATACTTACTTTAAGCTTACTGTTTGTCTCGGCAAGATATTCAGAGATTCTTTCTTTAAATAAAACTGCTCCTGAAAATACCAATAACATTAACAGGATCGTAAAAAGACTGAACAAGTGGAAATTCAGTAGTATCAGGAGCCCTGCAATACCGGAGAACAGATATATTGCCGCTTTAAGCGAATTCCTGCTTCTGTGAGAAAATGCAATATACATTGCAGAAAGCAAAGTAACAGAAGCAAATATGTAAAAAAGTATATCTTTCAATTTGAATTATATCAGTTAAGCTTATGATCCTTCATTACGTAATATAATGGTTTTAGCTGCGGCGGATTCGTCCGGTTAGCTCCCCACTTAACAATACCAACATCTTTTTTAAACCACATCTCATAGGAAAATGTAAAGCCATCTGTCATCATTATATAAACGCAATCATTATACGTTCCGTCTTCGGTGACTGCTGTTTCCTTTTCACTTATTACTGTGGCATTAAAAACGCCAAAGCTCCATTTGTTTCCTGTTTTGAAATTGCCGGGTGAAGTAATTATAACCCCGCTTGTTCCCATGTAATTATCTATTTCTATTTCACCATTACTTCTAACGGTGAGAGTTCTTTCCGCGTTATCCTGAGTCAAATAGGGAAAAGAGCTGACTTTTAACTGAATACCGCTGTCAATTTTTTTTGAATCCTTTGCTTCAACAGTAAATGTGATGGTTTCATCCCTTGGAGATTCATTGATATAAACCCATTTGTTGTTTTCTTTCAAAGGGAAGTATGGATTGAAATTCCCGTCCTCCGTTTTTTTTATTTCACTTTTCGACTTGGTATCACTTGAATTGCAGCTGAATGCTGTAACTGCAAATATTACCAGTATCAATAACGATATCTTGCTTTTATTTTTCATTTCTTACGGCGCTGTTTTGTTTTAGATTCAGGCTTTCTTCCCGGCCCCTTTTTGGGCAGAGTCTTCCGTGCCGGTGTCTTTTTCAAAGTGTTATCTTTCCCGGTGCGGGTTTTCTTTGCCGGAGCTTTATCAGAGGGTATATCATCTGAATTTTCAATATGAATTTCAGTGCTAACACGAGTTTCCTCGGTTACCAAATTTTCTCTTTCCGTTTCGGTCAGTTGCTTCCGGGAAATTTCTTTTTCATTCCCGGTCAACTTCTCAGCGGAAACAACAGCAGTATCCAATTCGTCTTTAGCGATCCCAAATGGTTTTGTATTGATATCAAGAGCCGCATTTTCGGCTAATTGGTGTGGCAGCTGCGCTTCAGCAGTCAGCTGACTTTCATTGGGCTTAGTTTCACTGGCAAGCACCGGCTCAACTTTTGTGAGCGGACTCTCATTTTTCTGCTGAACCGCTTGTGAGATATTTATTGACGATTTGGGGAAATTCTGAAACACCGGTTTCAAAACATTCATTATTCGAAAAAAGAGAGGGGATACAATTATGGTTGCTATGGCAAAAACAGCCAATGCCGCGCTCCACCCGTAATAAATATCAAACTTGATAATATATGTAAAAACCGCAGCTTGAATTGAAGCGATTGAAAGTGCTAATATGACCCCAAAGGAAATTCGAAAGTAGTTTTTTTTAGAAAGATTCAGTTTGTGACCGGCAATTCCATATGTAAAAATGCCGGCTGCACTGAACAGCAGAATTAATTCCGAAATTTCAAATTGAGCAGGCATCAGCTGTAAAATTACTCAAAATTTAATAAAAAAATGGAATAAATAAAAAAGACAGGTCTTTGACCTGTCTTTGAACTTCAAAATTTCAAAAACAACTAAGCCGGCTGCAGCTGAGCGTCAAGCTTCTGTGCCAGAGCCTGTTTGGGAACTGCGCCAATTATCTGGTCAACAATTTTACCGTCTCTGAAAATCAGTATTGTAGGGATACTCCTTATACCGTACGTCATCGAAATATTCGGGTTATTATCAACATCAACTTTGCCTATCTTGGCTTTGCCTTCATATTCGTTTGCAAGCTCAGCAACGAAGGGAGCTATCATTTTACATGGACCGCACCATACTGCCCAAAAATCTACCAGTACAGGTACATCTGATTTTATAACCTCTGCGTCAAAATTAGCGTCTGTGAATTCAATTGGATGCATTTTCTCTCCTTTAAAATAAGTATTTGTGTAATATTAAAATTTTCTGTTACTCTGCTGTATATTCGTATGGTCTTAAAACTTCAATCTGATATTAGTGCAATATAATATTATCTTTACCGAAAATCTCTGTTAAAAGTTTTTCAGTGTATTTATCATAATGTATTTTTACATTTTCAAGTTCCATTATGCTTTCTTTATGCCCGTTTTTAAGGTGAATTATTACTGCAGATTCACCTTCATTTCCCCTGAAAATGGTCTTAATTTCGAACAATTTCGCAGCATCAAAGCTGTTAGAATCTATCCTTATCGTAATTGTTTCAGGCTGTTTGGCTGCTCCTGCTGATTTTACAAGCGGCTTAATTTCGTCCACTATCAGCTTCACGGAGTTCCCGTTCTCTTCGGCTTTTCCTATCAATGTAACAATTGAATCATCAAGAAGGATCTCCCTGAATTGCTCGTAAGTTTTTGGGAAGACAACACACTCACCCTGCCCTGAAAAATCCTCAAGTGTAAACACAGCAAATCGGTTTCCCTTTTTGCTCATTTTCACTTTCATATCCGTAATAATACCGCACATTCTTACGCGCTGGAGCTTTGAGAAATCAATTTCTTCTGAATCAACATCCATTACATCACTGAACCGGAACGGGTTAAGCTGATTTATCTCATTTTCATAATCGCTCAGCGGGTGGGCGCTCACGTACAGGCCCAGCACTGATTTTTCAAGGGAAAGTTTTTCCCTGTCAGACCAATCCCTGTAATCTTCGGGTAACCTGGTAAATATTACATCCTTTACCTGCTGCTTTTTGCCTGTATCAAATAAGTTTGATTGACCCTTGCTTTCGGTCTTTTTTGCAGCATAGCGGTGAACAGCAGCCTCATAATTATCGTAAAATTTCTTCCTGTTCTTATCAAAGCAATCAAATGCTCCCGCGTAGATCAGGGCTTCAAGTGTCTTCTTGTTCACTACACGCGAATCGACGCGTGAAACAAAATCCACAAAATTTTCAAACTTGCCGCCTTTATCTCTTTCTTTAACAATATTATCAACAGCAGTTCTGCCAACATTTTTAATTGCAGAAAGTCCGAAGAGTATCTGGTTTTCAATAGCGGGATTAATTGTAAATGCCGCGAGACATTCATTTATATCAGGCAAGCTCAGAGTTATTTTCATGCGTTTGCATTCATTTATCAGCAGCACCATTTCATCCATATCTTCATGGCGGCAGTTAAGCTGCGCAGTCATGAACTCAAGAGGGTAGTGGGTTTTTAAGTATGCTGTATAATAAGCAAGCACTGAGTATGCTACACTATGAGATTTGTTAAATCCGTAATCGGCGAACTTTAGAATTAATTTAAAAATTTCCTTTGCAACTTTTTTGTTATAGCCTTTTTCATGGGCGCCTTTGATGAACTCCTCTTCCTGTTCCTTCATCAGCTTTTCATCTTTTTTGCCCATAGCGCGTCTTACAAGATCCGCTTTGGCAAGTGAGTAACCCGCAATTACGCGAACCAATTGCATAACCTGTTCCTGGTAGACTATAACCCCGTAAGTTTCCTTAAGCACTATTTCCATATCAGGGTGAAGGTAAGTAACTTCCTTCTTTCCGTGCTTGCGTTCAATGAACTCCGGGATAAGGTCCATCGGTCCCGGTCTGTACAGAGCGTTCATAGCTGCAAGGTCATTTATATCCTTAGGTTTCAGCTTCGCGAGATACTCACGCATCTTGGGTTTTGAAAACTGGAATATGCCTATCGTGTAACCGTTCGCAAATATCTCGTAAGTCTTTGCGTCGTTTAAGGGCAATGAATCCAAATCAATTTTTATTTTATGCCGCACTTCAATAAGATCAACTGCCTGCTGCAGAATTTTTAATTCCTTCAGCCCAAGGAAATCCATTTTGATAAGTCCGGCATCTTCCAGCATCTTCATATCGTACTGCGTCATGTACTGGTTATCTGATTGCGGAGCTTTGGCAATAGGCACGTAATTGGAAATGTCAGAAGGAGCAATCACTACGCCAGAGGCGTGCATACTTACATTCTTATTCAGG
>JBHEKV010000128.1:0-11554 GCA_041859235.1 Ignavibacteria bacterium
AACTTTTTGTATCCCCACATCATGATAATTATACCGAATATCAGCGAAAATGCGTAAACCACCAGCGCAGCTTCTGCGCTGTCACTATCACCCACTATCCCGAAAATACCAAAGAAAGTTAAAAGGTATGAACCCACTGCCGTTCCGAAAATTCCCGCAACTGCGCGGTATAGATTATTGCCCGGCGCTTTGCCGTAACATATCGTGCCGTCTTCACCGTCAACAACTACCTGGTAAGTTCTGCCCTTGAAAATATACCTTACGACCCAAAGAGGGTAGTATACAATCGAAACATTCGGCCTAACAAGATCGTTATGCTGAAATGTTATCTGGTCAACTTTAACTGAATTCACAGCTTCGCTTACGAACTGTTCCTTTGCAATACCGGTAACTTCACGTTCTGATGAAATAATATTGAAGAGCATTCCTTCTGACTGAAGCTCCTCAAAATTTATAGGACGCATTTCATCGCCTGCAAGGTTTACCTTGCGCACGCCAAGCCCTGCAACATCGCATGCCGCAAAAGTCCTGTCAAACGGCTTCTGAATTTTACGCTCAACATCAACGTAATATGTGGTTGTCCTTCCGTTTACTGTTTGTGTACGGCGTTCTTTGCCGAATACCCAGCCAATAACATCAGCCCTTACACGCCAGTAGGGAATGTAAACAAGGAATGCATCATCAAGCTTAGCCTGGTTCTTTAACCCGCGCGCTTTTGCAAGCCCTTTGCCAAGCCAGTTGAACATATTCTGTATAGCTATATTGCGCTGTACTTTACGGGGAACGTAATATTTTACAACGCCGTCCACTCCTTTTGTTAAAAGCAGTGTGCCGCAATACTTGCAGTTAAAGGTTTTTACACCTTCTCTCAGATCAAGCTCGCCTGCACAGGCGGGACACGTTATTCCTTTTAATACTTTTTCAGCCAATTTTTATTAATTGAAAATTGTTAATTGCTAATTGTTAATTGATTTATACTTTCTTCGCTATCACGTATGCCATTACTATCAATGGTACCGATACAAGTCCGAATGCAAAGATCTTAAAGAACTCTGCAGTAAGTAATGCTTCTTCCATGCTGTCATTCAGCACAAAACCCAGCACATAACAGATAATGCTGGTTATTACAAATGCCGCTATGCTTAAGCAGAAGAGTATCCTGAATGGAGCTTCGCTTTTTGCCGGGTAAATGTTTGAATACACCTGCCCCGAAGAAGCTTCTACAAGCGCCGTATAGCTTTGCCCGCCGAAATTATAATAGAACTGGTAGAATGGTATATGTACCAGCGCAGCTTCCTTTACTATATCAAGGCTTACGCCTGAACCCTGCAGCCATGCCTGTGCTGAATCATAAAGCACATCAGGCTTAACTATTTCATGGTCATTATGTACATTTTTATCGTAGAACTTCAAAGCACCGGCAGGGATCTGAAGCTTTTTAATTTCAGATACCGATGTGCTTGCAGCAGGCTGAAGGAAAATCTTATCACCAGAGCCGTCCTTGGTCTTAAAATACCAGACAGGGAAGTAATAAAACTCGCTTTTAACTATCTGCGCCTTCTGGTCAAGATCTTTTACGGTATGGTTACCTGACATCCAGCGTTTTAAATTGCCTTCTGCCTCGTTTGGTTTGAAGTTTGAATGGATAAGGTAATGGAAAACTACTTTTCTTTTATCTAAGAATAAAGCCGATGCACAAAACGGACATTCTATAAAAGTTTCATCCTGTTGTACAGTAACATCAGCCCCGCATTGTGTACATTTTATTTGCATTTTTCAACTCTGAGCTCAAGCGAAGAGTTTCTTCGCTATTAACGTAAAACATTAATAAAAAATCTTAATTACCACGAACTTCAGGTCGTGGTTAAAAGTACCAAAAAATAACCTGGCTTTCTCCGAAGGAGTGCCTTTGGCAAGCCCCCATTAAAAGTAATAATTTAAAATAGTTATTGCTATATGCTATGAGATCCTTCGCCCCGCCTCAAACTTCGTTTTCAGCGGGACTCAGAATTCATATTTTATAACTTTGAAAGCAGGTCTTTTTTCTTAGCGTCAAATTCTTCCTGTGTCAGTGCACCTGCATCCTTCAGCTTTGCAAGCTTTTCTATGGTTGCAAGCACGTCATCCTGTGACTGCTGAACAGGTGGATTATTCTGCTGCTGCTGCTGGTTTTGCGGCTGCTGCTGATTCATAGAACCCATCATCATATTAGCCATTGTCATACCAGCGCCAAGTCCAACACCTATGCCTGCTGCTCCGCCTGAACCTTCATTCTCAGCAGCTTTTTCCATTGCCATAGCTGTTTTGAACTTCATATAGTTGTCCAGGTTTCCGATCGCGCCCATTGAGCTTCTTTCGTTGAGCTTTTCCTGTACTTCATCCGGCGGAACTATTCCGACTATGATAAGATCGGTAAGCTCTATACCCATTGAATTGAAGAAATCTTTGACTTCAGCTTTTATGCCTGTTTCTATCTGCGGGTAATACTGCCCCAGGTCAAATACTGTTTTCAGGTTCTTGCCAAGTACAGTGTTCAGCCTTGATACAATTGAATCCCTTAAGTAGTCTTCAATTTCATTGGTGGTATATTTACCCTGTGTGCCAACTATTTCGTTGATAAAAAGCTGTGGATCTTTAACTCTCATAGAGAACTTACCCGAAGCCCTTAACTGAACGAATGATAATTCAGTATCACGGAAGTTAATAGGTGATTTGGTTCCCCATTTAAGATCAATGAACTTCTTCATTGATACATAATACACCTGTGCCTGGAACGGTGAGTTAAACCCGAAAGGCAGTGAAAGCAGTTTTGTTAAGAACGGGATGTTCGCCGTAGTTAATGTATGGCGTCCTGCGCTGAATACATCAAGGGCTTTTCCGTCTTTGTAAAATACCGCTGTCTGAGTGTCCTGAACAATAAGCTGCGCACCCATTTTTATATCCGTTGAACCGGCCTGCGGTTCGCGGTGAACCAGCTCTTTACCGGACTCATCAAAAAACTGGATTATTTCTAATGCATTACCCATTTTTGTTGTTTCCTTCTATATTGTTTAATTTATTCTTTTTGCTTTATTTATTTTGTAAAATTAATCATTTGCATATTTAAATACAATTATAGAACTGTCATTTTGGCGTTTTGTTTCAGGAAAAATTTAACCTGTTGTTTCGGGAAAAGGTAAAGAATAAACCTAAAAAAGCGAAGAATATCGGATAAAATCATAAAAAAAGACGACCCAACAACGGGTCGCCTCTGCAAAAAATATGTTTCGCCTCTTAGGGTTCACTTTTGACATTTCACGTTTGAAATTTCACATTGGACATTTCACGTTTGGCGTATTTATTTCACCAGAAACATCTTCTTTGTTTCAACCAGCCCTTTGGCTCTGATCTGGTACAGGTAATATCCGCGGGGATAGTTACTTCCGTCAAACTGAACCTTCCAGCTGCCGGCTCTCACTTTTTCATCAAATATTTTGGATACTTCTTTCCCCATTTCATCAAAAACCGATATGGATACCTGATAGTTATCCAGATTTGACGGGATATCGAACCTGATGCTTGTGGTTGAACTGAAAGGATCCGGGTCATTATTATAAAGCATTATCTCTTTCGGAATATCCTTGCCGATCCTGGTTAATCCTGAACCCATTGTGCTGAAAGTCCATATCATAGACCAATTGCCTGTACCGCCCAGATTATTGGCTGAAACCTTCCAGTAATACATTGTGCTTCCTGAAAGTTTGCCTGCTGGAACGGTAAAGTTTGATGCAAGTAAATTGCCTTCATCCACTACTACGTTTGTAAAATTAAGATCACTTGCCACTTGGATACGGTAACTGGTAACAGAAGGCTGGTCATTCCAGTCCAGGGTTGGAGTTAATGATTGCCCTAATGCGCCGTTTGGCAGAGAGATCTGCACCGGTGCCTGAGGCGGATTCACAAATCCTGTTCCAAGGCACCATGTGTTTGACCATGGCACTGTACCGCCTGCATTTGAAGCATTTACGCGCCAGAAATACTGTGTGTTATTGTTAAGCAAACCGTTCGGAAGTGTGTATTCGTTTTTGGTTAAACCATTCTGGTCATGAATTACTTCTGTGAATGACAGGTCTTTTGAAATCTGCAGTCTGTATGATTCGGCAGTAGGTGCATTCTGCCAAATGAGAGTTGGTGTAACCGATTGTCCTGCGGCACCGTTGTTTGGTGAAAGCAGCTGCGGAGAGTCAGGGGCGTTTAGAACGGAAAATGTCCACATAGGTGTCCATTGTCCCGCGCCAGCGATATTCACGGCGCACGTACGCCAGTAATACTGTGTATTATTTTCCAGTATACCTTCATTTACTTTGCAGGCGCCTGAAGTAACTGAAACCAGAGTATCGATCACAACCGTACTGAAACTCTTATCAATGGCAACCTGCAGCCTGCAGTAATCAGCATTCTTAACCGGCTGCCACTCCAGCTGGGGATTCTGCCCGATGCCTGAAGAACCCAATGCCGGAGATGACAAACTTGGTATGGCTTCAGGACCGTTCTGTGAATACTTGATCGCGGCTATATCATATTGTGTCGCGGTTCCAATGCTCATACCGGTTACCAGAACGTTTCCTTTTTCATCTACATGAAGAGATACGCCTTTATCAACCTTGTTCCCCGTGCCGTTATAATGCGCTATCCATAGTTCTGCTCCCGCAGGGTTATATTTGATTGTCGTTATATCATCATTAGTGCCGTTCCATGAACTGCCGGTAACATAAACACTTCCCATTTCATCAGTACAAATAGAGGCTGCTGCATCACTGCTTGAACCCTGGTCGTTATACCTTGCATTCCACAACTCAACACCTATCGGGTTATACTTTACGGTAGCGTAATCAAAACCGGTACCGTTGCCCGTGCTTTGCCCTGTTACGTATACGTTTCCAAACCTGTCAACACAAATTGCATTTGCCTGGTCAACTCCGCCTGCAGGGGCATTATATTTGGCGTCCCACTCAAGCTCGCCGGATGAATTGTACTTTACTGTCCCGTAGTTGCCGTTTGAGTTACCAGTTACGTAAATGTTCCCGGCTGCGTCAATCGCAATTGCGGCAGCTTTATCATCTGATTTACCGCCGTATGGTTTTGCCCAAATCTGCGCGCCTTTAAGCGTATATTTAATTGTAATGTAATCATTCCCGGCGGTAGTATAGTGGCTGTAGCCTGTAACATATATGTTATTGTCACTATCAATTGCCATTGCAGTAGGGTAGTCAACATCTTTTATCGGGTTATTGAAAACAGCTTTCCACATAAGTGAGCCGTCATTTGAATTGTACTTGAAAGTATATATATCAACCGATTCTTCGCTGCCGGCGCAGTACCCGGTCAGGTAGACATTATCTTCTTTATCAGTAACAATCGCGACACTACCGTCATTTCCGTTTTCAGGTCCGTTAAATGTTGAGATCCATTGCTGCTCTCCCTTTGAATTGTACTTTATGGTCACAATATCCAGCAGATCGTTTTCATTTGTTGCTGAGCCTGTTACGTAAACGTTCCCATCGGAGTCTACTGCAAGAGCGTTAACCTGGTCTGCTTTGTTGCCTTTACCGTTGTAAACGGCTTTCCAAAGCTCTTCGCCTGATGAATTATATTTTATAGTAAAGTAATCATGGTCACTGGATGAATTGATAGTGAAACCCGCAACGTACATGTTGCCCTGTTTATCTGTTATCATGCACGTAGGCGCTTCATTGCCATTGGACGCGCTGTTGTACCTGGTTATCCATTGTGTATTAACCTGTGCATACAGTAATTGAGATAACAATGCAGCAACTAATACTGTAATAAGTTTAGCCTTCATAAATAGCCCCCTAAATTTTTAAATGGAAGAAGCGTAAAATAATACAAGTTTTCGTAATTGTCAAAACTAAATACCGTATTAACAGGTGTCGGAATATGACTTTTATCGCCGGTTTAAGCAAAATATTCAAAATTGCTATTAAAATTAAACATTTGTATTTTGCAGGGTTAAAATAATTGCACTAAAATGGAACAAAAGCACACGTTAATTAGGAAGCTGGGACTTTTTACTGCTGTTACTATAGTAATTGGTTCTATGATAGGCTCAGGTATTTTTAAGAAGTCCGCTTCAATGTCCGGGGAGCTTGGCGCACCGGGCATAATTCTCGCAATCTGGCTGATTGCCGGAATAATAAGCTTAATTGGCGCGCTCACCAACGCTGAAGTTGCGGGTATCCTGCCAAGGGCAGGGGGACAGTATGTTTACTTCCGTGAAATGTACGGAAATTTTACTGCTTACCTGTATGGCTGGGCTATTTTTGCTGTCATACAGACCGGCTCAATTGCTTCGATAGCATATGTGTTCAGCGGTTATTTTGAATACTTCTTTCCGACTCCGCATTTTTCGCCGGAATGGGAGGCTTGGGGGTTTTCTCTTAAGTGGGGCGAGCAGGTAATTCTTGATCTCTATCCGCTTAAGGATATTGGTTTAAAGATGCTTACCATTGCTTTAATAATGTTCCTTTCAACAGTAAACTTCTTCGGCGTGGCGTTCGGCGGCATTGTGCAGAATGTATTTACCATACTAAAAAACATTGCGATAGCTTTCATAGTCGTGCTGGCGCTTACTATGGGAGCCGGTTCAGTGGCAAACTTTTCGCCATTTATTAACGCGGCATTCCAGTATCCCTCCGGCAGTCTGCTAGGGGGAATCGTCCTCGCACTCAGCGGAGCGTTTTGGGCTTATGACGGGTGGAATAACATTACTTATCTGGGCGGTGAAGTAAAAGACGCCCAGCGGAATATTCCGAAGGCAATGATATTTGGTATGTCGTTTGTAATTGCGGTATACTTGCTCGTAAATCTGGCTTACTTCTACGTTCTGCCGGCTGATGTGATGAAAGATTCATCATTCCTTGCCGCTGATGTAATGAAACGCTCAGTAGGTGAGTGGGGAGGTGCATTTGTAGCAATAGCTGTACTAGTTTCGACTTTCGGTACAACAAATGGTACAATACTCGTTAGCGCAAGAGTCTATTACGCAATGGCTAAAGATGGCCTGTTCTTTAAGAAGCTTGAAGATGTGCACCATAAGTATAAAACCCCGGGAACTTCGATAATTATTCAGGGAATCTGGGCAAGCTTAATTACTATGACAGGCACATTTGATCAGTTAACAGATATGCTGATATTTGTTTCATGGATATTCTACGGAATGGGTGCATACGGAGTATTTGTGCTGCGTAAAAAAATGCCCAATGCTGAGCGTCCCTACCGTGCCTTTGGTTACCCTATACTGCCGGCATTTTTTGTGCTATTCTCAGCATTCTTTGTCGGATTCAGCATTTGGTACAACGTGCGCAACGCGGTTTTCGGGATGCTGCTTGTGGCAATAGGCATTCCGCTGTATTTCTGGTTTAACAAACAGAAGCGGGAATTGAAAGCATAGAGCACGTTCCGCTGGTTTTTAAACCGCTTGTCATACCTGCTCCGCTTGTCATACCTGCCTGCCTTGTTTCTAAGGCGCAGGCAGGTATCTAGTGGATGAACTGCGAAGAAACATTTTGCTTTGAAATGGTTTTTTAAAGAAGAAAGAAACAAAAAGCTTCTCGACTATTTTATTATTTTATATCAAACATTAATAGTCTATCTCAAATTTTCGTCTGGATGCCTGCCTCCGCCCCAAAGGGGTAAACAAGGCATGACAAGCAACAACATTCACAAAATACCAAATGAATACAACTAACCAGCTCAACATATTACGAAAGATACTGATATACCTTCAAATTCCGGTGTACATACTTGCGCTGAAGTTTGTGGTAACATTCTTCATTAAAATTGATGGTGTATCGGAAAATATTGATAACATTTTCAATTACTTGCTATGGGTACTTGTGATTGTTTTTGTTGCATCGGGAATAGTAGCTGCAATTATGATAGTGCTGGCATACGCCAAAAAGAATGTTCTGCTTTATCTTGCTTTATCAATTGTTTTACTTGCAGTATTATTTACATATCTATTCAGCTTTGCAGGTCATTGGATGTTTTTTGTAATACCTGTAATTATTGTGCTGTATCATATGGTTATTTTTGCCGTACATGATAAAACAGAACTTTCTGATCCGGCAAAATCCGTGTAAATCAGTTAAATCCCTGATATCCGTGTTCTGTTTCTTCACAGTTCAATTTATTTTACCAGCACCATTTTCTTTGATTCATAAAACTTTCCCGCTCTGATAGTGTAAAAATAAACTCCGCTTGAGAATGCTTCGGCATTCCAATCAACCCTGAATGATCCTGCCGTCAGCCTCTGATCAACCAATACTGCAATTACTTCACCTTGTGAATTATACACAGTTAACTTTGCATCAGATTCAGTGGGAATATCAAAATCTATAATAGTTTTTGGATTGAACGGATTAGGGAAATTTTGTTTTAGCCTGAATACGGCAGGTATTTCTGTACTTATATTCTGAATTCCAAATGGAGGGAATGGCAGAACTAATTTACAGTACATAATTTTCGCAAGAGACTTCTCGGCGCCATTTACAAAGCTGCCCGGTATTGAATCCTGCTGAAAGACCAGATGAAAATTTGGAGATGGATTAGAATTGTTTATGTTCGAAATTGAGACATATCTGTTATCACTTAAGGGACCCGAATCATTTGTAATCTTTTTCGGCGGGCCCCAAGTATTCATTGAAGTTGAAGAGTATCTGTAATAAATATCAAAATAGTTGTTTGAATCGAGTATATCAGTTCTGGCTTTGCAATAAGCAACAACAGTTCCTTCATATCTGCCAATTACGGGCCTGCAAACTGCGGCAAATCCATCATTCTGGGGATTCGGAGCTGTCATATTATTGGATGAATCCAGCACAACCGGATTACCTGAATTTACAGCAGGTGACCAGAACTGGATTCTTGCGGTTGAATGTATATCAGGCTGATTGGAAACATATTTAACAGTTTCGAATACAACATAAGGAGTATTTTCTATGTATGTCATATCTATTCCGTAATACGCGCCGTAATCATTATTAACCAGGGGATTCCATACCAGTACCGGAGAGCTCCATGAAATACCGTCATCAGTGCTTTCGCGGTAACTGATTTTTCCGGGGGTGACCGTGCCATCCATAATATAAGCCATACCTATTTTCCCGTTTTGTCCCCGTGCAAAAGCGCATGAAAAGGAATTGGAAATATCCGGCTGTAACGCATAACCGCTGAAACTTGATGTGATTACGCTTAGACCCCTGTTGAGAAAATCTCCTGCTGCAAAAACAAATTTTGCACTATGGGAAAGCGATGCCGTCGGAATACCATTTGGCCAAAGAAGCCCGGGACCTGAAGCCCCCGGGTCAAGCCGTGTAAATGTAGCTGCGCCCGGGGCTACATCAGCAAACCATTGTGCACGTTCAATTCCGGAACCGGATGCCGTATTCATTCCTATCAAAGCACTTCCATCACTTAATAACTGAAGCACAGGGAATCCAGAGCGGTATTGAGGAGGCTGCGGGCCATAGTCTGTCCAGCTTACTCCGTTATCCCAACTAAAACAATAAATAACACGCCTTGTTGAATTAAGACTGTCACTTTCCGGAGAGCACTGAAATACTGCATGTATAAAACTCGGATACCCCGCGTCTAACTGGATCAAATGCGGACTGCCGTTTGACTGAATATCGTAATATGTTCTATGGGAAGGCGCAAGCTCGCTAATAACTGGAAGTCCCTGTGAAAATACAATTGATGAGGTAAATAAGAAAAGGTACGCTGTTAAACTAATAAATTTCTTCATAGCAAGATAAAATAAATTTATTGAATGAACCTATTTAAATATAGTTTATTATTCTTTTTATTAAAACTTAAATAAAAAGTAAGAAAATAATTCTTAATAACAAAAAATCAATAGTTAATAATAATAACTCTGATCAGTGAAAATCTGTTAAATCCGTTAAATCCGTGTTCTATTTAAAACCATCACGGAACTATAAATTTACCCCTATTGTTGAGTAACCTGCCAAAAAATTTATTTTTCAAAGATACCCTTTCCCGTTTATTTCACTGATTTAATGAGCTATATTTGTTTTACCTAAATTTCAGGTAAATTAATAATCATTTATGACTATCAATAATTTATCTTCCATCCTCCCTGCAGCGCTATTCATTATAAGTACCATATTCACATCCGTATCATTTTCACAGGAAGAAGTTGTTGTGGATTCCATAATAACCGGCACCAAGTACCGCATCACAATGTATAACGATAAAGAAATTATCGGACGCGTTGCCAAACAGGATTCCGTGTATGTTTATATGGTTACCGATGAAGGTACCGTACGTTTACGCTATGAAGATATCTTCAGTGTTTCAAAAAGCACAGTACCAAAGATCATGAAGGCGATCTTCACCTTAGGCGGGGGAGTATTGCTGCAGGGCGGTGACTTTGACGACGGATACCGGGATACACGGACGCCGGGTTATTCTGTACAGCTAACCGGACTCTACCCGTTCAGCGAAAATAAAGCTATTCGTTTTGATCTGGGTTACGGCAGAATGCAGCGCGAAAGAAATGAGTATTCTTACGGCTATAATACCTCTGTTTACGATCCGCAGAAGCAGAATGTAGACATCTATAATCTTTACGGTGAGTTTCTTTTTGGTGATTTCAGCACGAAAACAAATTTCAGTGTATACGGACTTGCTGGCATTGGAATTATGCATGTGAAGGAAGAGGGCTATACCTACACCAGCTATTATTCATACGATACAAGTTATTATACATACACACGCCCTGATTATAATTACACAAACTTTAGTATGGCGCTTGGAGGGGGACTGAGGTTTAAGATAAGTAACCGCATAGGTGCATTTGCCGAAGCGCAATATAACTTAACAACATACCAGGGATTCTTCTGGTTCTTTGGCAGCGGGTATTTCCCCATCAGGGCAGGCATAACTTATATGCTTTATTAAAGGGGACTGACACTATGAAAAAAATATTTTTTCTTGCGGCATTGTTTATGATGCTTGCAGTTAGTCTTGATGCAAACGGGCAAACTGATTCACTCAGGACCGGCAGGAATTGTAAAGTAGTATTGTATAACAGTTTCCAGGCTGAAGGTAAAATTGTAAACAGGGCATCAGATACCATAACACTCCAAACGGAAATCACAAAACTTTTTATTCCTGTAAAGGAAATAAAATTCGTTCTGAATCCCGAAATTCAATTGTCAGATCTTGAAGAAACCGAAGAGTTAAAGAAGGATGAATTTATTGAAGCTGAAAAAATAGACACAACGGATAAATGTGATCTGTATTTAAATGATAAAACGATGATGAGCGGTGTTATGCTTGTTAAGGATACTGATTCAACCATAAAAGTTATAAAAGAAAACAGGACTAAAATACAAAATATCTCCGGTATCAGAAAAATAGCGTTCAAAACCACTGCTCCATTTGGAAAAGGATATTTGATCGGGTCGCTTGTGGGAGCTGGTATTAGTTTTGTTACTATTTTGCTGTTATCGCTTGGCAGCGCGGAAGT
>JBHEKV010000209.1:0-5678 GCA_041859235.1 Ignavibacteria bacterium
TACTTAGAAAGGAGGAGAAGCCGAATGCAGAAAGGTAAAGTAAAATGGTTTAATGCTGATAAGGGATTTGGATTTATAACTGGTAATGATGGAAAGGACGTATTCGTGCATTTCAAGTCAATAGTCGGAGATGGTTACAGATCACTCGAGGATGGACAGGAAGTTGAATATGAGGTAGAAGAAACCGATAAAGGTTTACAGGCAAGAAACGTCACTAAAGCATAATTTTGTCTTAGTACACGAGAATAAATGAAGAACCCCGCTCTAAATAGCGGGGTTTTTTTATTGTGGTAATGTGATCAGTTATTGCTCTATGCAAAATCTTAGATCAGTACTGTATATTCCGCCGCCTGTGCAGGCGTATAGTTTCGAACCCAACAAAACAATATCCCATACTGTTGAATTCTGCATAAACGTGTTTTGACCCACACAATTCTCTGGCCAGCTTGTGCCGCAATCAGTAGAGCATTTTATTCCTTTTTGGTAGGTGCCGCCAAAGACAATATTGCTGATGCTCAATAATTTGTAGATATCTCTTCCTAATGAGTACACCATGCTCCAGTCATCATTCGTTCTTTTTTTCCAAATCGAACCATCATTATTTGCGATCAATAAAGTATCTTCAATTGAGATAATTGTGTTAGTCGTCTTTTCGAAAATCTTCGTCCATATGCCTGTGAGGCTTGTTGAGACATATAGTCCTTTGTTGGTACCTGCATAAAACTTTGCCCCAATTTCGGCAATTGAATAGGTTGCTGTTTTCATGCTTGTGGTACTCCAGTTTATACCGTTATCTGTTGAACTGAATACTCCTATATCTGTACCTGCTAAAAGACTTTTTTTGTTCTCATAAATCGTAATAATTTTTCTTGTACTCATGTTACCGGGTACCCAGCTTTTGCCAATATCAGTAGAATAGTATACTCCATCATCAAACGTACCGGCTACAATGTTGTTACCGCTTATAACAAGATCAGTGATCTTCTTAGGGGAATTACTTATTTTTGACCATATCTTTTCATTGCGTGACTTCACATAAATCCCGGAATCTCTTGAACCGGAGATCATAGAATTACCAAAAAATATTAATCGGGAAATGCCAATTTTACCCATCCCTGAAGTGTCTGCAGTCCATTGTGAAAATATCTCAACTGTTGAAGATATTATCAAAATTGCAGAACAAAGTACTCCTATTCTTAAACAATTCATAATGTTTTTTTTGGTTGTAATTTATTGGCAATATAATGATCTTAACCGACTTATTTACATATGTTTTAACAATTTTATACTTTCAGTATAATCTAACCCCATTACGGTATTAACTTTATACCATTTATGCATTAATTTTGTTACGTGAATGAATAATTTAAAAAGGGAACAAAATATCATGAAGACAACTCTTATTTTAGCGATCATCGCATTACTTTCCATAAATAGTTACTCAAATCCTAAATATGATAAATGGCAGGACCCGTCATTTTTCAGGGGATATAACATTCTGTATGAATCACCAAAAAACCTGCAGGATTTTATTGATTTCAAAAATTACGGCGGCAATCTTTTCCACATCCAGCCGGATGGCTTTTTAGCATGTGATGCGCCATACGATATTGTACAGGCTAATATTGACGGCTGTGACATGCTTGTAAATTACTGCAGGCAGGTTGGAATACATTATGTTATCGGTATGCGTTCAGGTCCGGGAGCTTACGATACTTTCGATGAGTCTCAGGGCACAACGGGTGAATCAAGAGTTTGGAATAACGGTAACACAACTGAACAATCCAAATATGCTGAAATGCTTAAAATGGTCACAGAAAGATACGGCAATGACACATTGTTTGTGGGCTTAAATCTTGTAATTGAACCAAGGCCTAAAGTCAGGGTTATACCTGCCAATACTTCAGCAGCTTACAAATTTTTTCTTGAAAATGTATACAATATTCATATGGACCGGGTTTACTCTTCATGGGTAGCAGTCATCCGTGAAACTGAACCTGACCTTCCGGTTATCCTTGAAAGCTTCGCTTACTCTACACCTGAGCTTTTCCCGGGATACACTGTTAATGATCCGTACATAATTTACTCAGCGCATAATTATCAGCCTGTTGAATTCAGCAAAGAGGCTGTACCGTTCAATAAAACATACCCCGGAGTATACTGGAACATTACCACACTTTCGCAGGTGCTTTATGATGCGGCGTTTTTGCGCGCAACGGTGTTCGGCAAACTTCGTGAGTTTCAGCTTGCAACAGGCGCGCCTGTATTTGTAGGTGAAATGGGAATGTATAAACCGCAGAATGGCGGCGAGCAGTATCTAAACGATCAGCTTAGCATATTTAAAGATTATGGCTGGCATTTTGCTTTCTGGGACTGGCGCAGGGGACCCGGTGCTGACTGGAATATCGAAAAATTCGGTGACCCGGGCGACATGCACTGGAAAACTGTTCTCGCAAAATTCCATGCGCCGCCTGTACCGGTTATGATAGCTCCATTAAGCGAAGCAACGGTAACATCTCACGCTTCTTTTTCGTGGGATACCATGACAGCTTTTACATCATTTGATCTTGAAATAAGTAAGGTAAGAGGCTCAAGGCTGGATGTATTTGTAATTTCCGATATAAATTCAAGTACATACACTCTGGGTGAAAACATTTTGCAGACCGGTGAAAGATATTCATGGCGCGTCAGGTCCAAAAATCCCGGCGGTGAGCCTGAAAACATGTCTGCTTGGTCTGAACCAAGAACATTTACAGTTGGTTCAGGCTCTTCAGAAAAGCACCCCATTGGCGGAGTTAAGAAGTACGGATTGAGCCAGAACTATCCAAATCCGTTTAACCCGGCTACAAAAATAAGTTACTCGCTTGCTGTCAACAGCAATGTCAGCTTGAAGATCTACGATATGACAGGCAGGGAAGTGGCAAGTCTTGTAAACACGATTCAGCTTAACGGAGTTCATAGTGCGGAATTTAACGCATCAGCTCTGGCAAGCGGTGTTTATATTTATAAACTCGAAGCAATTCCTCTGGATGGCTCAGCGGCTTACAGAGAAATTAAGAAAATGATATTGATAAAATAACGGAGTTATTTTATCAACCTTGTTTCTAAGGTAGTAAAAAAACAGGGTCATTAACAGAGTGCTTGCTATAAGCTGATAAATTGTTTCACTTTTTAATACTATTCACAAAAAAACCCCGCATACAATGCGGGGTTTTGTTTTTTTATGTGATTACTTTTATTACTTAACCAGTATCATCTTCTTAATATCCGAGAAATAAACTGAATTTCCGTTCGGACTGAATGCTTCAAGCTTATAAAAATAGATACCGCTGCTTAATCCTTTATGAAAATTGGCGTCAAACTCAATGTTGTAATTGCCGGCGTCTCGTACATTATTCAGCAGCATGGCAACTTCTCTTCCTATTGCGTCATATACCCTGATTCTTACAAGCGATTGCTTCATAAGAGAATAATGTATCACAGTTGCCGGGTTGAACGGATTTGGATAATTCTGGCTGAGCGAAAATACAAGCGGGTTTTCTACATTACCCGTTCCGGTCAAAGTTGAGCCATATGGAAAGTTTGTTGCCTGTGCCACGGTTGTGTAATAACTCTTGAAATATGTATTGTTAGGCATACCAAGTATTACAGTGTTCGTTCCGGTTGCGCCGGGTTTGGTCTTTGCGCAAAGGAGCACGTGCCTTAGTGAATCAGTAACTTTGAACTTAATTGTATCCATTACTATCTGGTTTGCCGGATCAAAATTAACTTCATGTAGAAGCCTGTCGCCTGCATCAACTATGTTATTTTTGTTAACATCCCAAAACAGCCTGAACTTCTCTACATCGTTTGCAGTTGCGGTTCCGCTTCTTGAAAATACAAGCTGCTTCAATGAGCCTATCCATGGCGAAGCGGTATTCTTAAGTTTCAGCCCTACAAGCTCTCTTGCGGTATCATTAGCAGGAGTTGTCTGGTTTATCAGCCAGTTGCTTCCGCCGTTTACGCCTTCTGTAAGACAGGCAGGTGATGTAGTTGCCAGAAGCGCGTCAATTCTGCCCGCGCCGTAGCGGTAATCCTTGCCGGGGTCTCCCTTTTCAATGGCAGTAAGTTCCAAAACCCTGTCCAGATCACCCGGCAGCATTTCGGGGTTGATAGATAGCATCAGCGCAAGGCAGCCGGCTGTATGCGGAGTTGCCGATGATGTGCCGCCGAAAGCTGAACCATAACCTGTACCCGAACTTACATAAGTTGATATCGAACCTTCTCCCGGTGCAGATACATCTGGTTTAAGCAGTCCCATTGAATCAGGTACTTCGACCGGAGCGGTACGGCTGTACGGATAATCGGAGTGGTTTGCCGCAATCGGATACGGCCATGTGCCTGAATTCCACAATGCCCAGTTTCCCCACAGTGTCGGACCGTATGGTGAGCTTGAAGCTATTACATCTGAAGCGCAGTTTACATTGCCAACACCAATAACACCGCTCAGATTACCTATCTTCAGCTGGTCAGGGTGGCGCCATGGGGCAGGATTGCAGCCCGCCGTTGAAATATTGAGAGGTATTCCGTTTGAGTTACCGTCATTACTTGTTGAATTCGCATGGATCATTCCTGAAGCAAGTGAAATATCTGTTGTCAGTCTTACAAGGCTGTAATCAGGTTTTGGACTGAAGTACCACTTATAGCTGAGTGAACTTGTTACAATATCCATTCCCATCAGCAGGGCATATTGGAACGCAGAGATCTGCTGTGTATAGCCGCTGGGATTTCTCATCAGCATGCATTTTGCCCACGGCGCAACACCGGTCTGTGTGCCCATTGTACCATCACCAATAACATGACCAAGTGTTGCGGAACCGTGTGATGCTGTTGTGATAGTTCCGCTATTGGTGCCGTAATCCCATCCTATAAAATCATCTACTTTGCCGTTACCGTCATTATCTATGCCGTTTACATCTCCAGGGTCAATTGTTGAGCCCGTACCGCTTGCCCAGATTATGGTCATTCCGTTATTATTCGCGTCTTCGCCCATATTCTGCCAGATACCCTTTACAAGGTCAGGGTGTTTCCACCAGAACCCGTCATCAGCATTGGCTACTTTAACGCCCCAGCCTTTGTTGCCTAGAGCCCAGCAGTCATCCGCATTCATAAGCATAATGCCCGGCTCAGGGGCAAGCAGGTTGAAGGGAACCGGTGCCGTGGGTTCATCAAGCAGCAATTCAGCGGGATACTGCGGATCAAGATTTATTCCGGAAATTTCAGGGTAATTACCCGCGTCAAGCGAGTAAATCAGGTTTGGTGATGCTTTGAAACTTATGGCATTAACAATCCATAACACTTCCATGTTCTCAATTTCTGTGCTGCGTGAACTGAGAAAGCTCTTTACTCTTACCTGCGAGTTATTGGCGTGGTTCATCAGCCTGTCTATGACTATCTGCCTGCGCTCACGCTTTGGCGTGTCATACGGTATATCCGCAAAATCCCCGAGCCCAAGCGGCGCATTGAAAGTTACATATACAGGTATGAAACTGTTATCGGTGTTTTTGCTTAATTCCTGCGCAAGGTAAGTGTTTATCTTTGTTCCTGCATCAAGTGAGAGTGCAGTTAGTAACAATAAAACGATCAGAAGAAAGTTCTTTTTACACATTATAATATAAATTAAATGTTCTTAAAAAAGC
>JBHEKV010000054.1:0-6514 GCA_041859235.1 Ignavibacteria bacterium
ATAGCATCCAATGAATACACCGAACCATACTTCACCCTCAAGAGCTGGCAGCAGGTTTGTGATATCCTGTTTGTATGTAACGGAATCCTGCCATACAGTATTGTACACCTGCACCTGGCTGTTGTAGTGACCAATGCCAAACGGAGTGATAAAACGCATTAGTTCAACTGGCGGTGTGTATTTATCTGTCAAATTGAATCCTCGGTAATCTTTTTTATTTTTCGCTTCATATAAAGGCAGAGCCTTTATGCCGTTTATGAACGCGTCAATAAATGTGAGTGAAGTATCCTTTGTGATATCGGGAATAATGAAAAGTGAGCCGGTCCTGTCGTACGCATCACCCGCTGAGCGCTCGGTAAGCTCAGCAACCACCGAATGCATTCCCATATTTTCCGGCAGTTTAACTTTCCGCAGTATAACCGTACCTTCAGAAAAGCGATAAGTGATATCCGGTGAATTTGTAAAAAGGTTTACAGGCTTATCACCGTAATTTATTTTTTCTTTATCAAAAATTGTAAGCGTTGTATAGTTCTGCGCTGTTACAAGGTACCTGTAGTAGGGCAGTTCAACAATATTTCCAAGCGAGTAAGGCAGAGTTATCATTTTTGTGCTTAGCTCTATGCTTTCAGCGCGGATCTCAAAATTTCCGTTGCGCACAATTTTGAGCACAAGTCCAAGCGCAGGACCGATATTAACGGAGGGTGTTCCTTTAAATTCGGTTTGCGTTGTATACCAGATATCAATATGATTGGAGCGTATTACCACATGCGCTTTTTTGCAGAGGTAACCGAGGATCGTCATGGTATCGCCTTGCAGCTCAGGCACCGGGTAATTGCTGATGGTTTCTACATCGGTGATGATATCACCGTTTTTTAATGCGGTTGATTGGTATGTTTTCCCTGCAGGGTGATCAGTATAAAATGTCTCCCCCGAGGCGTTGATGTATTTTGAAATTACCGGTGATGCTTCAAGCACCAATGGCGGGGTACCCGCCGGCGCGCCGTTGGAATAGAAGTTATATGTAATAATGGCTGATTGCTGTGAGTATAGGATGGGTGATAGAAGCACCAGGAGAGTTAATATCTTTTTCATCTGCAAAAATATAAAGAATTGAAAGTAAATGCTGTGGCAATAAAAAACGCCGGTTGTTAACCGGCGTTGCTTTCATCTGAATGAAGATAAATTATTTTAATAAAACCATTTTATGAATTTCAGTGTTCTTTCCGGCTGTAAGCCTGTAGAAATATACGCCGCTGGAAGAACCGGCTGCATCCCAAATAACCGAGTATGAGCCTGCTTCCACGTTAGTATTTATCAAAGTGCCCACTGACTGGCCAATTGAATTGAAGACTTCAAGATTAACCGCCGAGCTGACAGGTAAATCAAATTTAATCGTTGCTGCGGGGTTAAACGGATTTGGATATGCCTGGTAGAGCCTGAATACTTTCGGAATTTCCCCGTTGTTAACAACGCCTACAGGTGATGTTGTAAAGTTCCATAGCGGACTGTAAGCGCTGTTTCCGCCCGCATTCTGTGACCTTACATGCCAGTAATATCTTGTATTGTTCAGTAATCTGCCAACAGGAATTCTGACGCTATCAACGCTTACTGTTGTATCAAGCTGTGCTGTGGTAAAAGTTGAATCAGTTGAAACCTGGAGTTTATATGTTGCCGCGCCGGGTACAAGGCTCCAGTCTATAAGTGTTGAAGGAATAATACCGGTTGAACCGTTGGCAGGATATATATTGCTTGGCGCAGCCGGAACTGCGACTACCGTTGTGAATTTGAAGTAAGCGGAGAATGTACCCCACCCGATATTATTTTTAGCTTTAACTCTCCACCAGTAATTTGTGTTGTTTATCAGTCCGGTGAGCGCGCGTGTTGTATCGGTTAAAGTTGAGTCTCTTACAAAAGGCGCAGCTGTTGTATCTGCATAGATCTCAAACCAATAGTTTGAAACGGCATTAGGATAGTATTCACCTTCCGGAGAGATTATGTGAAGAGGAAGCGGCCTTGCAGTCTGGTCAACAGCCTTTCTCCAGAAACAGCTTAATGATACCGGCTGATTGACTGCATTATTTGCGGGAGTAAGCAGAACAGGCACTGTTGCCGGCCCCATAATTTTAAATTTCCACCCGGGTGAAAAAGCGCTCCAGCCAACAGAATTTTTAGCGCGGACTCTCCACCAGTATGTTGATAAAGGAGTAAATGTACCAATTGTATATTGTGTTCCTGTTAACGTAGTATCACTATACAACAGTGTAGCAAAAGTTGTATCTGTTGCGAGCTGCAGATTGTAGTTTGTAGCACCAGTTGATGCATTCCACTGAAGTGTATCATTCTGGGGTCTGCCAACGGATCCGTAAACCGGCCTTACCTGTACGGGTACCGGGGGCGGAGAAGGCGGAGCCCACTGGAATGTTAACCCTGAAGCAGGGTAAACGGTTGGTGAAAATGAGCACGTTGCGGAATTAGATCCCCCTGCAGTTGTAGCTGACCAGTTTGATGTAGTTGTCCTGTTTGCGAAATCCGTATTAGGGCTTCCGTTAATACCAACCTGGAAAACACTGGTGGATATATGGCTGCCTGTTTGATATACAAGCTGAACGGCATTTGTGGTTTCATAGAGCTTTATCTGGTAGCTGAGTTCATTTCCGGATGTGGGCCAGAAACCCTGGTGGTACCATTCAATAGTGCAAACCCTGTTGGGGGCAGCGCCTGTTGTTTGGTAATAAATGGCTCCATCGGAATAAAGCTGGCAATCCTGCCCGCCTGGAGCAATTACATTGGTCCATGTTGAAAGCGGCGTGTAGCTTGATGAAGGAATAACCCCGAAACTTAAAAAACCGTTGCAGCAAACCCCGAAGGTTGTCTGCGCAGTTCCGTTATAAGTAAATGTGAAACCTATAGGAAATGTCCCGTATGACGCGTCATCGCAATTTGTGCTTCCTGCAACCAGCGTACCTGTAGTATTGATGGATGTATATGTCTGAGTTGACTGGGTGAACACATAAGTGTTAACAACATCCTGTTCTAAAAACGGCTGGATTTTCCTCAGTTCGCCGGTTTGAGAATTGGCCAGGCTTAGATTTCCGTTCTCATCTGCGGTGAAGTATCCTGCCGGATCAACCGGAGGTTCTGCAAATCTTCCGAGAGCAAGATCTTCTCTGTATTTAATAAGTGAATTGTAATATTCCTGTTTTGCTTTTTCGTATGCAGGTGAATCAATATCAGCGCCTGCTCCGTTTGTTAGCGGATAGAAAGCAATAACCAAAACTGAAATTAAAACCAAAGTAATAATAGTAGAAAGTTTTCTTTTCATTGTTCACATAATGTTAGTTGAGAAAACAACAATCTACATTATAGGTCATGAAAATTCAACACTAAAATTATGTAAAAACAAAGGTTTATTGGTTAGCCAAAGTGGTGAGTTTTTAAGGTTATGAACGTTTATTATCGCTATATTTTTATAAGAAATCGCCTACAAAAATCTGAAATATATGACAAATGTCTTTATCAAACCAAGGTGATCTTTGTAATTTCAGGGGGACAGTTGATGCGGATAGGAAGACCAACTGAGCCTATGCCGCGGCTTACATACATATTAGATTTTCCTATTTTGTAAATACCTTCAATATACTTACTTACTGTTGCCGCGAATGATAAGTTGAAATTGCCGAACTTAAGCGGGACTACCTGTCCGCCGTGCGTGTGTCCGCTTAGCACAAGATCAATTTCTTTTGTTGCCAGTGTATCGAACCCGTATGGCTTATGGCATAACAAAACTTTGGGTGAGCTTTTGAATTTTGGGTCGTTGTTCTTAAGATATTCATCCATAGCGCCATAATACTTTAATACTTCATCCATTCTAGCCCCTGAAGACTGAGTATCATCGATGCCAAGCATGTAAAGCTCTTTGCCCTTAATGTTTATCACACGGTGTTCATTGCGCAGCAGCTGTACAGGTGATTCGTTATTCAATGCTTTGGCAACATAGTCGGCATCCTGGAAGAAATCATGGTTGCCCAATGAGCCGTAAATGCCGTGTTTTGCTTTTACATCGCGGAAAGCGCTTGTGAGCATATGAATATCCCTTGATTCAAAATTCACAAAGTCTCCGGGTATGCACACAATATCGCTTTCAAGTGAATTGATAACATCTGCATATTCGCGCATTTCTTTTTCGTTCATATACTGCCCTGCGTGAATATCGCTTAACAGTGTGATTGTTGTTCCGCGCAGCTCCGGCGGAAGATTTGCTATAGTAACATTTTTGTAATCAATTTCGTAGGAGTCATGTTTTATCATACCGTAAGTTGCGCCGGCAAATGCGTAAGTTGATATTCCCATAGTGGCATACCGCACAAATTTCCTCCTGGAAAGATCTACCGATCTGACTGCTTTTTTTTCTTTTACTGAATTGATCTTTCTGCGAAGCGGTTTGAATATTTTAGCAATCCAGATGGGAATCTGAAACGGCAGTTTAATTATCTTCCCAATAAGAAGCCACAGGGATATGAAGAATGTTGCGGCTATCCATACATAGAAGGGATAAAGCGCCAGGATCTTAAACCACTCAGGGGGAGTGAATTTTCTTCCCCAGATAATTGATATCACTATGAAAGAGACATTAAATATAAGAAATGGCGCAAGAACCCACCATTTATGGACAGGCTTATAAAATTTTGTAGTTTTCCAGTAATTTATAAACGTAAAATATACAAGGGTTTGCAGACCCAATAAAACGCCTATGAACAAAAATACTCTCCATCCCATATAATTAGATTCTTATACCTTTTTTATTATTGTATAACTGCATCTATTATATAAAACGTTTCAAATGGTTTTTTATTGGTCTGTAATATTTTGTAATTATAACCGGCTGTTTTTATGCGGTTATACATATCATTAAGATCCATATCAGATGAAACCAGCAGGCAAAGCCTGCCTGAAGGGGCAAGAAATGCTTTCGCTTCAGCAAGAAAACGATCGATAACTTCGAGATTGGGACCCCCTTTGAATGCCCGCTCAAAATTATTTTGGGGATTGCCTTTATAGTATGGCGGATTGAAAAATATGATATCAAATTTTGCAGGATAAGTATTCCGCAATGATTCAAACAGGTCTGATTCAATTGCAATGATCTGTTTGCTGAAATTATTCTGCAAAGCGTTTTCTGTGATGCAGCGTATTGCTACGGGATTTATATCTGCCGCAATACACTCAGCCCCTTTTGATGCAGCTATAATACTTACCACACCCGAGCCTGAGCCCATATCGAGGATCTTTTTGCCGGCAAGTTCCAGTGTTTTGATAAACGAAATGAATACTTTGCTTGAGATAAAATCAGCGGGGTTAAAAACAGTTGGGCGTACGGTGAACGTGAACCCCGCAAGCTTCTGAAGTACAACTTTTCCCATTTTAGGTTTTACAATAAAGTTGTACTTATACAGATAGTTTATTTTCCTTAAAATTCCTCTGATTGCAATTGTAAATAATTGATTTACAATGTAATTAAAGAAAATAAAAGTTTAAATGGAAAACGTGGGGTTTAGATTACACATCGGATGACTTTAAGTCATCCGATGAGTACATACTTCTAAAATCTATCCATAAGTGCTGCACGGGGAGAGGTGAATAATGTACAAACACATTTTTTGCAGCGGTCAGGTTCCATTACCCTTACTCGGCTGCGTGTTTTGATGATAGCTTCGGAATTGATCAGCTCTTTAAATTTATTTTCGCGGATGTTACCGTACTTGGGCAGGAAGAAACAGGGGTGGATATCACCGGTAGATGTTATTACAGCCGATACCATGGGCGCATTGCAAAAATTACGCGGAAATACATCCTTGCCATTTATGGCAGCGTAATAATACGCAATGTGATGGAGTTTTTCGGGTGATTCCGCAATCAGCCCGCTTTCAAATTCATCTTTATATTTCACAGATGCGCGGTATATAATATCTTTCAGCTCCAGCACTTCATCTTTGTTGAGTGCCATTGAGCTTTCAGAGGCAACCGCGCCGCGGTTAGGATTATTATCCCTGCCGTAAGCTTCGCTGGATACATCTGCCGCAAGAAATGAAATACGGTTGACCCCGGTTTGTTTGGCAAGTTCTATCAACCCGTGAAGCTGCCGGAAGTTTTGCTTCTGCAGTACTGTGCGGATCGATATCTGCGGCGCAGCATTTATGCTGCGGGCTTTTGCTATGCCATCGAGTATCAGATCAAATGAATTTACGCCCCTCAGGCGGTTATGTGTTTCAGCATTTGAGCCATCAAGCGAAACAATAATTTCACTGAATACCCCTTTAAATTCTTCCGCGCGTTTGGCAAGAAGCAGACCGTTGGTAAGAAGTGTTTGTTTTATCTTCAGAACCGTAAACAGGTTGCAGATATCTCTGAAATCACGCCTTAAGAGCGGCTCCCCCCCGGAATAGACGATATGTTTTAAGCCGAAGGCAGATAGCTCACGGGCTAAATGTTTAATTTCATCAAATGTAAGCTCACC
>JBHEKV010000036.1:0-23003 GCA_041859235.1 Ignavibacteria bacterium
ACAACCGATACGGTGACAGAAGAAGAATTCTGGCAGGCAATTGAAAAAGAAGGAATATCAAGGGATGCCTGGCAGCCGATTAAAGATGGATGGAACGCAGAACTCTTTAAACCGGAAAATTATCTTACGCTCCAGCAGGATTATAACAATGCTCTTGAAAAGGCTGTAGAAAATAAAAATAACGGGAACCCGCCATGTTCGCTTGAAACATTCGCCGACCTTAACGCACAATTCTATTACCGCAAGGATCCGGCAAACAACAACGAAGTAATGGAATACACCAAAGTACTTGAAAGCAATAATATTGCGCCGCTTAAATGGACAGAATATTCAGCATACTGGGCACCAAAAACAGCAAGAGATGAGTACTCGCAAAAGTACTATGATCTCCTCAGTATTGCTTCGGCCAAATATATGTAAATTAGGTTTTTCAGCATAAAAAGTATATAATCTGCTTGATTATATTTATCATAAACTCCCCCCAATAAGCCGTAATTTTTTTACGGCTTTTTTATTAATCCAAACTAAACCTATCTAAAGCGAAAGTCATCAAATATATAACAATTAAACATTATTTTGGATAAATTATGAAATTATCAGCATATTTAACTCTAAGCCTTCTGGCAATATTACTTATGGGAAAACTAACACAAGCCGATGACGCAAGGCTCCTTTTTGAAAAGACCATTTCTACGGAATCAGGGAAAGAACTTATTACAAGTCTTGTCGCGGGCGGAATAGAAATATCAACCTGGGATAAGAACGAAGTAAATGTAAAAGTATACGGTAACGATGAAGCCGAAGAGAAAATTATCTTTTCAGCCGAGCAGACTTCAACCGGGGTAAAAGTTGAAGGCAAACAAAAAGATTCCAAAAATTTCAGGAATCTGACAATTAGGGTAGAAATAATTGTACCTAAGAATTATGATCTGAAATTGTACAGCTCAGGCGGCAATCTCTCAGTAAAAGATATCACAGGGAAAATTGAAACCAATACTTCAGGCGGAAATATCAAAATTAATAACACTTCAGGTAACCTGGAGGCTTATACAGCAGGCGGCAATGTTTCAATTTCAATTTCATCCGGCGATATAAAAGTGTCAACATCCGGCGGAAAAATTTCTGTGGATGATTTTAACGGCAATCTTGATGTATCGACTGCCGGAGGTGATATAGTTCTTACGGGTAAGAACGGCAAAATAGATGCATCTACTGCCGGCGGCAGCATTAAGCTTGATTACACAGGCAAAAACATGGGAATAGACATGAGTACATTAGGCGGCAACATTATTGCCTCTTTACCCGGAGATTTTGACGCAGATGCGGATATCGGCACACTTGCCGGAAAGATCACTTGTGATTTCGCAAAGGTGCAAAAAGATAATCACGTATGTTCATATATAAGGGCCAAGTTCAATAATGGAGGTGAAACGTTTAAATGTACAACATCAGCCGGTAATATTACAGTAACTAAAAAGTAGCTGTGAAAATTATAGAACACAAGATATTTTGACGTAAAAGCAGCAACATAGAAATCTTTTCATTTGACCCGGCTGGTTTTAAGGCCGGGTTTTTTATGCTCAAATTTTTGCTGAAACAATTTAGCCCGTTTTTTCCTTTAAACTAATATATTGATACATTGTTTACTAAAACAAATTACCATAATTTGCCTGAATTGAAGAAATTTTTAGCAATAATACTGTTTATTTTGGCTCCGGCAGCTTTTGCTCAGCAAAAACTGCTTATCCCAATGGATGTTAACTCGCAAACGGACCACTTGCGGGCATACGGCATAGCTTACAGGCATTTGCTAGGCGGCAAAGAACTGGATTGGCTCCTGAATTTCCGCGGAGGTTCATTTATGTTCGATTATACATCTGAGCTTACTGCTGAATGTATGGCAAAGGGCGTAAGTTATGAACTGCTTTCCGGTACACAGGCAGCACAGGTTTACGCTGAAGTGCAGAATGAGAACAATAATATGGATGTTGTACGGCTTGAGAAGGTCGCCAAAATTGCAGTATATGTACCGCCTAATGCTTTACCCTGGGATGACGCCGTTCAGCTTGCGCTGGATTATGTCGAAATTCCATATGATAAAGTATGGGATGAAGAAGTGTTAAACGGTAAATTAAAAGACTATGACTGGATACACCTGCACCATGAAGATTTCACCGGGCAATACGGGAAATTTTTCGCTGCGTTTGGTTCATCTGCCTGGTATATGACACAAAAGCAGACCAATGAAGATATGGCCAAGAAGCTTGGCTATGCAAAAGTATCTGAGCTTAAACTTGCGGTCGTAAAAAAATTGAGAGAATATGTATCAGGAGGCGGATTTTTGTTTACAATGTGCTCGGGTACAACAACACCAGATATTGCGCTTGCTTCGCAGTACACGGATATATGTGATGTGATGTATGACGGAGACCCTATTGATCCTAATGCGAACAGCAAGCTTGATTATTCAGAATGTATGGTATTTCAGAATTTTCAGATACAGCTGAACCCGTACGTTTATGAATATTCAGATATTGATATAACTGACGCAGAATTGATGGCCGGTCAGTACAATGATTACTTCACACTTTTCGATTTTTCGGCTAAGATTGATCCTGTGCCTACAATGCTTATACAGTGCCACACGGCAGCAATAAAAGGATACCTTGGTCAGGAATCTGGGTTCAGGGAAGAATTCATAAAACCCAATATGACGATACTAGCGAAAAACGAGGGTACAAACTGGGTCAGATATGTGCATGGGAATTTTGGAAGGGGTACATTTACTTTGTACGGGGGTCATGACCCGGAAGATTACCAGCATGCTGTCGGGGATCCCAAGACTGACCTGGCAGAATATAAAAACTCTCCAGGCTACAGGCTGATATTGAATAATGTACTTTTCCCCGCGGCTAAGAAGAAAAAATTGAAGACATAAAAGTTTGATTTGGTTTCCCTAACCTGAGATCGGGAAGCAGGTACAGGTTATAATGAAAAAAGCAGAGTATAAACCCTGCTTTTTTAGTTTTTGGGATATCATTACTTTATTTTAGATCTTTGCTGCCCTTTTTGTGTTTTTTACCATGATGTTTCTTGCCTTTGTGCTTCTCTTTCATCTCTTTTTTATGTGTCTCCCATAACTTCTGCTGGTCAGCACTGAGCACGGAATTTATCTGAGTCTTTCCGGACTCACGAATTGCCTTCATCTTTTCTTTCCTTGCGGTTTTATCCTGATCGTTCTTTGTCGATTCCCATACTGCTTTCATTTCATTAGCCTGTGAAAGCATAATATTATAAACCTGTTTATGCTGGTCATCAGTTAGAGCAAGCTTCTCCTTCATTCTGTCCGCTCTTTTTTGGGCACGTTCTTCGGGGGTTTTTCTTTGTTTCTTTTCGCCGTTATCCTGCTGTGAAAATGTGCTGCTTACTGAAAATAAAAGAGCTGCTAAGAGCACTGCCAGACTTAGTAAATTGAATTTTGCAATGCTTCTGTCTAAGAACTTTCGTGTATTCATTACTTATAATTTTAATTAATAAAAAAAGTGACTTTATGAGTCTTCTGAAATATAAGACAAATAGAATCACTAAAAAGTTTAAGACAAACAGCCGCTTTTACAATCATTTACAAATGTAACGGTGTTAATCTCTGTAACAAATAGATTTATAAGGACAGTATTTACAATGATCAATATCGGTAGTCTGGGTAAAAGGTGTTTCTTTGTCAAATATTTTGTTCAGAAGGTTTGTCAATGCATCTTCAAAAAGCTTTTTCTTATCTTCCGTTATTGGATCTTTTTCAAACCAGAAAACACCTCCTGAGATCTTTTTAAGAGGGTAAATTCCAACTATAAGCTTTGAATTATTGTTCTTATTCAGGTATAACGATGCATAAAATAACTGCTGAAAGTTTTCCTTAAGTTTTATATCGGAAAATATCCTGTTGAGATGTTCAGCATCAGTTACTTTCGGGTTTTGTTTTGCTGAATCAACCGTACCTGTTTTGTAATCTATAACCCTTGTGATGCCGTCCTTCAGTTCCACTCTATCTAACCTGCCGAATAAAGTTACTTCTGTAACTTCTCCGTTTATATTTAAAGTAACTTTTTTTTCTGCAGCGGTTTCAAGCTCAATGATCTTAAAAGGAGTCTCTGTTTTATCATTATTCAGTACACTGCTGACTAGTTTTTTAATAACGCTCTTGTATAAAAGATTTTTCCCCTGCTTTATCTTTGCGAATTCTTTGTACTCCGTAAGTTCATCACATGCCTGTTTCCAAAGGTCATCATAATTACTGTTGAAGTATTTAATTTTTTCATCCATCAATTCTATGGATATTTCATTACCGACATTATCCCTGTACAGTATATCCATCAACTGGTGAAAAATATTACCAAATGCTGCCGCAGAAAAATACTCTTCAACTTCTTCCTCTTCTTTCAATCCTGCGGCTTTTTTAAAATAGAACTGCAATGGGCAGTTTATGTAAGTGCTTAACGTTGTAGCTGAATACTGCTTCTGGTTCTTTAACAGCTCCAGCACATGCGGAGTTTTTTGAATGGTGATCTCTTTCCTTCCGGGAAGCTCAATATCACCCTGCAACAAAAGGCTTTGAAGTGAAATATTCTTATTTTTAGAAGCCAGTTCACTTTCAACCTGCATTATAAACCTGCTCTTCTCTCCGGCGGAAATTACTCCTGTTTCAGTATTATATATTAAGGTAACATTTTTGGCTTTTTGCAGCAGCCTGAAGAAATAATAAGCATAATCGGCTTCCGTATCTTCGCTAACCGGCAATTTGAAAGCCTTTCTTAACGCAAAGGGAATAAACGAGCTGCTGCTCATTTCAGCAGGCAGAATGCCTTCATTCACAGAGAGTATATACACATTATCAAAATCCAGCGATCTTGTTTCAAGCATACCCATTATCTGTATGCCTTCAAGCGGCTCGCCTGAAAATGGTATCTTCATTCTTTTGGAATTTTCAAGCAGGATATTCCAGAATGTTTCATTTTCAATTTCAGCAGCATATTTATCAATAATGTCTTTTATGCGGTTCAGCTCGGTGGATGCTTTGTTCAAGAACTCATTTTCATAAATATTGTTCCGGGTCCCTTTTCTTATCAATTCAGAAAGTTTCACAAGTATCCCTATCAGGTAATCGAATGATTCGCCGGCTGTACAGGGAGAAGTAAAAATCGAATCTACAATATCCACGGGTGATGAAAGAAAACTGTTCAGGTATTTTGCCGATGCATAAATAACATTCCTTTTGTTGATAGAATTGATAGCACTGTTAATAACCTCAGGCGCTATTTCCCTTATATAAGGATGCAGCAGTACACCGATTATATCTTTGTGGTAAAACTCTTTTGAATTGCCTTCCCCCCTGCAGTTTAAATGCAGGTCTTTAAGTAACTCAAATAAACTGTAAAGCAGTGAATTTTTGAACGAATACCCCATTGTAATATTGATGGAATTGATATTCCCCGGGATTGAGCGCAAAACAGGCATCAATAGACTGTCATCAGGCAGTATAATAGCGGTTTTAGCAGAAACATCCTGCTTAAGCTTCTCAAGTTCACTTCCCAATACTTTAGCCTGTGATACTTCCAGGGGAGAACCTATCATTTTGATGTTAATGGCGGATTCTGAAATGGTATTATCTATCCAGTTAGGTTCATTTATTCCCAGATTTACGAAATTTTCCCTCAAAAACTTGCCTGATTCCTGCAGTTTATCATCTATATAATATTTATCGGCATCCCAATACACTTCAGCAATCCCCTGCTCAAGCAGGCCCTTCATTATTCCTTCTTCACATTTGTTCAGCTGGTTAAATCCGGCAAAGATTATTTTTTTACTAAAGGTCCTAAAAGTTTTTGTTGAGACCTTTTCGCAGAGATTTCTGTAAGCCATACCCTCATAGCAAATATTTTTGCTTATAAGTCTTTGCCTGAATTTATGATAGACCTTACCCAGTATTTCCCATGTTTTTATGAATTCATCCTGCAGTCCGGTTATATCTTTTTCTGAAAAGCTGTTCCAGAACCGGTAGAACTCATCCAGATCTGAAACGTTGAATTCAAAATCCTCCTCAACTTTTTTGTGTTCTTTTAATATCCTGAAGAGGTAATCGGCTTCGGCAAGATTTTTATCGATCTCGTCAAAATCACGCAGGATTATTTCTCCCCAGGGGTAAAACTTATCGAATGTTATTTCTTCAGCATATTCTTTGTAAACTTCATAAAGCTCAAATATCAGCGAGAGGTCATCTGCAATTAACTGGTCAGAGTTTTCTTTAATGAACTCGCTGATTCCGCATGTAAGCGGAGCCCATACCGGGTTCTTGATCATTCCTGAAAGATATTTTTTGAAGTACAAACCCGCTCTTCGTGAAGGGAAGACTATCTGCAATGCGGAAATATCATTTCCGTATTTCCCCAGGAGTTCACTGGCTAATTTATCAAGAAACGGCTTCAATTAATTATTACCTTTGTTATACTTAAATTCGATTAACGGTTTCAACTTTCAATTCATTTAAATAGAATAAATGCATTTCTACATGCTTAAAACCCATTTTACCCAGAATCTCTCCATACGATCTGATCTGATCTGCATGTTCTGATTTTTTTCCGCCTGATTTATAATCAACAATTTCCGCTTTATCATCATTTATAATAACTTTATCGGGCCTGTATGTACTGCCATCCGGCAATATTATATCTCTTTCGTTCATCACATTTTTGGAATCAAACCATTTCTTTACTCTGTCAATTGCCAGAATTTTCCGCAATTCATCCTCAAGTTCAGGTTTTTGTTCTTCAGTGATGAGGCCAAGAATAACAAGCTTCCGGGAAGCTTTATCAATTTCGGCTGCTTCCGAATTGTTTATCAACGATAATGCTTTGTGAATAATTATACCCCGACTCTTCAGCTGACTGAGCTTTGATCTGTTTTCTGGTACGTAATTTTCAAATTCAGGCTTAACTATAATTTTATCAAAAATATTACCTGAAACTACCTGACCAATTTTGTAACTATCATATGCATTCTTCTTATCGGACTTTTTTACCTCCTCATCAAATGTGCCGCTTTCATATGAAAAGTCTTGTGTGCCAAAATTCTCTGCAAGTACGGGGTCAGTGGTTACAGTGCTATAGATCAATTTTCCTGCATGGAATGATTCTTTCCCTTTTTGAGGCACACCAATATAAAGCTTTTCTTCTGCCCTTGTGAAAGCAACATACATCAGATTAAGGTTATCGAGGTAAGTTAATGCTGATTCTTCGTTATAATCACCCGCAAAGTACGAATCCTTCAGAGAACTGGAGGCTTTTACAAAGTAAGCAGGCAGTGCATCAAATGGTTCTTTATCCGATGAAACCCATATCATATTCCTGTTAGCGCTTAAGCCAAATTCCCAATTTGCAAATGGTATAAAAACCACCGGAGCCTGCAAACCTTTGGCTTTATGAATTGTCATTATCCTTACTGCATCTTCTTCATCGGGCACAATAATAGTGTTATCCTGTTTATTATCTTCCCACCAGTTTACAAAGCCGTAAACATCACTATTATTTTCAATCGAATATTTTTTCAGCACATCAAGGAAACGGATAAGGTATGTATCAGCGGTATCTCCAAGTCCGAAGATCATTATCACTTCTTCTGCAAGGTCATAAAGTCCAAGACCGGCCAATTTATAATTGACTTCGCAATTTGCTGCATTATTAAAGAATTTATCTGGAATATACTTTCTAAACAATGAACTGCCGCTATTATTTTTTAAATGGTCTGAAAATATCTCATTAAGCCCGATATCTTCATTCCTTATATATATAAGGTAGTTATATAATATTTCTGTCTGAGCGATTTTGTTGGTTGTATCAACAAGGTATTTAAAAATATTGATAAGCAGCCGTACTTTAGGGGAATTGGTAAGTAATAACGAGTCACTTGAAACAACTTTAAGTCTGGCATCAATCAGTGAATGCGCCAATTCAACTGCATCCGGATTATTCCGCACAAGCACCATCATATCTTTCTGCCTGTAACCGTTCAGCAAAAGCTGTTTGATATTTGATATCATTGCTGCAATGGAAAACTCCCGGGAAGTAACATCTGTATCGGGGTCATTCCTGTAAAACTTGATACTTACGCAGCCATCGTCAGAATCATCCGCCGGGAGCTGTTCAGTATCAGCAAATGCTTTAGTTATAACTTCAGAATATTCTTCCGGCGCTTCTTTTGTGCAAATCTCAGCTGCTGTTTTAAAGAATGTGTTATTGAATTCCACAATTCTTTTTTTACTGCGGTAATTTACTTTAAGGGTCTCTTCTTTTACAGATTCATTAAATCCGGCAAGGTCATTTTTAACTTCTTCCAGCAGCAGTTTCATGTTGCCGTTGCGCCAGCGGTAAATTGATTGCTTTACATCACCAACTATCAACGATGCGTTGTTTTCACTTAGCGAATTTTCTATCAGCGGGAAAAAATTCCGCCACTGAAATGTAGATGTATCCTGAAACTCATCTATAAGAAAATTTCTGTAAAAGCTGCCGATCTTTTCGTACACAAACGGACTGCTATCACCGGAGATAACATTCAGCAATATGTTATTAATATCCGATATCAGCAGTACATTATTTTCATCACGGTACTTCTTCAACTTATCTGTCAGGTCTTTGAATATTCCTGTGATATATATAGTTTTAATAAGCTGAGAAGCTGTATTATATTTTATGAAGTTCGTATCATAGTTTTCTACCGCGTGAACTAGCAGGTTATATAAACCAGCTTCGGCAGCGGGTCTGATAGCGGGTTTTGAATTCTTGCCAAACCATTTGTTTATATCTATCGAGGCTTCCCGGGCCCTTTGACCGGGTGGGAATTTACCTGTAACTATATTATTTATAATGTAATTCATAAAGCCTGTTTTCTTAAATGGGAAGTCATCTATTGTCAGGCTATACTCATCAAGTATTTCCGAGGCATTTTCAGCAATTGTTTTCATTTTGCCTTCAAAATCATTTTTAACGGCAAAAAGGATACCAATAAATTCTTTCAGTTTGGTTTTGCCTTCGGGCTGCACTGCGCTTCCCTGCCTGATCATAAACCTCTCGGAGAAAATTTCACGGGCAAGTTCCTTTATCTTCAGGTCAATCTTCCAGCCTTTTTCGTCATCAATGCTGTAATAGATGAAGTCCTCAAGGAATCCCGTTAACTCGCTGTCAATTCCCGCGTCATTAAGAAGTTTATCTGTAATTTTTTCAAGAACTGCCTGCTGGTCAAGCTCTATGTTATACCCAAGCTGAAGCTTAAGCTCTCTTGCAAACGAACGTATTACTTTATGAAAAAAACTGTCAATAGTAGAAACCGAAAAGTAAGAATATTTATGCAGAATATTTTTAAGTACAAGTGCAGACAAGGATTCAATATTTCCTTTTACGCCTTCATCTGCAAGTTTCTCTTTCAGATCTTTGGCTTCGCCGCGTGAGAGTTTTGTGAGTGCTTCTATTATACGCGATTTCATTTCGCCCGCAGATTTATTTGTAAAGGTAACCGCGAGCACATTTCTAAATGCCTCCGGATCGTTAAGTACAAGCTTCAGGTATTCCTTCACCAAAGTATAGGTTTTGCCTGAACCTGCCGAAGATCTGTATATTGAAAAATTACTCATGTAATGATGTAAAGATATAAAAATGTATGCTCAGAAACAGGGAATAAACATAAAACAAAGTAAAACTCTCAATATAAGTTCAAATCTTCAGATGTTTCCCAAGAAAAATTTCCATTTCTCTGTAAAAATCAAACTTATTCTCCTGATTCTGGAACCCATGCCCTTCGTTATCTTTTACCATGTAAGGAACGTCTATGCCGCGCTTCTTTAATGCTTCAACCATTTGGTCTGATTCGTTTATGTTTACCCGGGGATCCATTTTTCCCTGGGCAATGAATAGCGGAGCCTTAATTTTATCCACATGGAAGACCGGTGAGGATTCTTCGAGCAGCTCTTTATCTTTCTCGGGGTGACCCACCATCTCATAAAGTGTTTCAAGATAAGGTTTCCAGTATGAAGGAATTGAATTCATGAATGTGAACAGGTTGCTCACACCTACATAATCAACACCTGCTGCGTAAAGATCAGGAGTATAAACAAGTCCCGCAAGAACTGCATAACCGCCGTAGCTTCCTCCATAAATAGCGATGCGTTTGGGATCTGCAATCCCCTGATCAATGAGCCAGTTCACTCCGTCTGAAATATCGTTTTGCATCGTTCTTCCCCACTGCTTAAATGAGCACTCCCAGAACTTCCTTCCAAAACCAACAGAACCGCGAAAATTCATCTGCAGTACCGCATAGCCGCGGTTTACAAGAAACTGAATCTCAGGGTTAAATCCCCAGTAATCTCTTGCCCAGGGGCCGCCGTGCGGATTTATGACTACAGGCAAATGCTTATGCTCTTTACCCGGGGGTAAACTTAAATACCCGTTAATTGTCAGTCCATCCCTGCTATTGTATGTTACAGGCTTCATTTCAGCCATTTCGTCTTCATTGATCCAGGGACTCACATCAGATATCTTTGTTAGCAAATCCGCATTTTTATCATATAAATAATTTGCCCCTAATGAGCGGTCACTGTATGTACGAATTATGTATTTATCTTCGTTTTCATCTTTATCCGCAACAGATATTTCATACTTCCCCAGCATGGATTGCAGCTTTTCGTAAATCTGTTTGGTCTGCTCATCAAGGAAAAATCTCTCTCTTTTCCAGGTATCATAACTTATGGCCGTCAGGACTTTCCTTTTCCTGCTGTAACTCATATAATAAACATCAACATCGGGATGTTCAAAAATAACTTCAAGTTCCTTTGCGTTTTTGATATCGTATTTTATTATTGCGCTTTTATCCCTGCCAATATTACTTGACGCGAACAGGTAACTATTATCAAATGTAAAAAAAAGAGGTACTATACTTTCCTTAAAGTCAGTTGTTATAATGATCCTCCATTCATCCTTTTCAGTTTCACGGAAAAGAAGGCTGTTGTTCACACCATCTGTAGTTAAGGCAGCTCTGATCTTTCCTTCATGGTCAGTAACCCATCCCGAAATATTCCCGGGATTTTCTGCAGCTATTTTCATTTCACCTGTTTCAATATTCAGCCTGTACACATCAAATACCTCGGAGTTTCTTTTGTTCATTTCTATCAGGATTTCAGAATCAAAATCCTCCAGCTTATCAACCAGGTTGGCCCGCACTCCTTCAAAAGGTGTAAGATCCCTGTTCATTCCGCTTTCAATATTCACAGAAAAGAAATGGTAGTTCTCATCTCCGGCATTATCCCTCAGGTAAATGATTGTTTTATCGTTTCCCCAGAAATAATTATAAATATCCCTTTCGGTCACTTCTGTGATCCTCCTGGTTGTTCCAGTGCCTGTTTCCTGTACAAAAATGTTGAGTCTTTCATTGTACGGAGCGAGGAAAGAAACAAATTTACCGTTCGGTGAAATGAGAAAATGCGTCTTTTCCGGATTTCTGAAAAAATCACTCAGGGGTATTGTGCGGAAGTTTAACGCCTCTTTATCAGTAATTGACATGTGATTAATTAAGATTTACTTATTATTTTCTATTAACCACAAAATTAAGGATTTATGAAACTATTATGAAGCTAAAATTCAGTATACTCCGGAAGAATTCTCTGAAATATTGCTGAAAATTAAGCATTCTAGACCCTGTTTTAAGCTGATATTGCTGATGATTATTCAATATACTGAGCACTCTCTTTTAAACATTGTATTTCATAGAATTTAGATACAATTATTCTTAAATTTCTTCAGGTACCGTTTTTCAAACGAGATTCTTCAAAAATTCAAAACGCAAATTATGAAGAAAACTAAGAAAACCCAAAATGATAACTACAGAAACAGCAATATTATTCAGCTGCTGAAGTTATTTTCAAAGGAGGAGAAAGCGGATTTTGCCAAATATGTGCATTCGCCATTCAACAACAGGAAAGAAGTAGCAAGATTTTTTAATGAACTGAAGAAATTCTTTCCTTCGTTTGAAAACAGGAATTTTTCGAGAAAATTTATCTTTAACAAACTATACCCCGGAAAAAGTTACAAAGATGATGTTATCAGAAGACTTTCCAGCAACCTGTTTAAGCTCGCGGAAAATTACATAGCTTACAGGATGTTCCGTGAAAACGAATTTGAACAGAGAAAAATGATCCTAGATTTTTATTCGCATAAATATGACCACAAATTCTTTAAAATCCACGCAGAGAAAACAGAGGCATACCTGGAAAAGCAGCATTTAAGAAATTCAGAGTACTACTACAGATTGAAGCAGCTAAATACAAGCAAAGCTTCATACTTTTCGCAGTATGATGCCACCAGAAAAAAATTTGATAACACGCAGGATAGAATAGATCAAACCTGGCAATACTCGGTTATTGCTCTGCTTTCAATGTATGACGCTGCCGTAAACGATATGATGTACTTTAACAAAAAGTATAACGTCAAGCTTCTTGATAAGCTCCTTGAAATATACGACCATCCCGAATTTGAAAAAACAACAGCAGCAAAAGCTTATTACTACTCTCTTAAGCTTAACACTGACGGGAGGAATGACGAAACATTTTACGCGCTTAGAAAGCTGCTTGAGGAAAATCACGGGATATTTGATAAAGATGAACTTTTTGGACTTTATACCGGAATGCATAATTACCTGTTTGAAAGAGGACTCATTCCATCTCAGCAGACATCAAAGCTTGAATTTGAAGTAGGAGTAAAAATGCTTGACCTGGGGCTGATAACAGAAGGTAACACAATAAGTGCGGAATGGTTTGCAAATGTATTCCTGAAAGCAATTAAAGCTAACGAGATCAAATATGCTGAAGACTTTTTATCGGAATACAAAATGAAATTATCAGAAAAGGAAAGGGATAATATTGTAAACTATGCTTATGCAGAGCTTGAAATGGCAAGAAATAATCACAAAAAAGTGCTGAGCTACCTTTCAAAAATAAAATTCAATAACGTTTGGGAAAAACTTCGGGTTAATCATATGTACATGAAAGTACATTATGAAATGAACAATGCGGAACTGTTTTATTATATGATAGATAGTTTCAGACACCTGCTTAAAAATGAAACTTCAGTGAATAAATATGTTAAAGATCTTCATGAGAATTTCATAAAACAGTCATCTGCACTTTTCAGAATAAAAAACGGAAATCGGGAAATTTCCCCGTTAAAGATCAGAAAAAATATAATGAATACACCAATGGCAGGTAATTACTGGCTTCTGAAAAAAATAGACGAGCTTACCGGCGCTTAAACAAAAAACAGGCGGGGAAGATCATTTAAATTTGTTCAGGAACGGATGATACTCGCCCTTTATACCGATTGGGGTTGATGTTCTTATTTCATATACGGCTTCTATAGATGGCATAGCTTCATCAATTTTAAAACCATTACCGTTCAATATTTCTGTGTAACTGTTTGTATGCAGGTCTGTGAATCCTTCAGAAAACTCAATTTCTTCGCCATCCATTGTAATCGAACGAAAAGTTTTATCCCCTTCTTTCAGGTCGTTTTTATCAATTGAAAGGAACCATTTAACATTAGCATTATCCAGCTCGAGCAGACCCGCTGCTTTATCGGCTTTGTAATAATGCAGAATATTTGACTTCGGGCTGCCAAAAATCCAGGTAAGCATATCAAAAAAATGTATGCCGATATTTGTGGCTATTCCGCCTGATTTCAGCATATCACCTTTCCATGAATAATGATACCACTTGCCGCGGGGTGTAATATATGTAAGAACAATATCATATTTCTTTTTGCTCTTTGCCGCTTCTATCTTTTTCTTGAGTTCTATTATTGATGGGTGCAGCCTCAACTGAAGAATAGTATAAACATTCTTTCCTGTTTCTTTTTCAAGAGATCTCAATGCATCAGCATTCCACGGATTTAGCACCAGCGGCTTTTCGCAAATTGCGTTAGCATCTGCCCTTAGTGCAAACCTGATATGAGCATCATGAAGGTAATTGGGTGAACAAATGCTTACGTAATGTATTCTGTTTTCTTCACCATCCCGGCGCAGTTTCTCGCAGTGACGATCGAATCTTTCAAATTCAGTAAAAAAAGAGGCATCCGGGAAGTATGAATCGATCACCCCTACGGAATCATTAGGATCAAGAATGGCAAGCAGTTTCTGTTTATTATCCCTGATCGCCCGTAGATGTCTTGGCGCAACAAAACCCCCGGCACCTATCAATGCAAAATTATTTATTTTATCAGCCATATTTTTCCAGTTATAAACACGAAAATAACAAAAATATAGATATAGAGATATGTATTTTTAAATATAATATTATGCTTTTCTTCATAATAAGTTTTTACATTAATTTGTTATATTTGTAGAAATATTAAGCACTTGCCCACATTAAAGAAAACTGAAATTGCGTATATAAAAGGTGTCGGACCCAAACGCGCTGAAGCGTTTGAAAAATTAGGTCTCAAATATTCCACAGACCTGCTGACCGTTTATCCAAGGCTATATTTGCCCAATACAACTATCAGAAGCCTGGCCAAATACCATGATCAGAATGTAATAATCAAAGGGAAGATAATTGACAAGTTTAAGCCATATAAACCTAACCATCCCACTCGTATTGTGATCTTTGACGGCACTGCAAGCATTGAATCTCTGATGTGGGGCAATACTTTCTACAGGGAAAAACAGTTCAAAGTAGGTGATGAACACATCTTTTGGGGAAAGGTTGCTTATAATGCATATGAAAGAGATATTAAATTCGATATGCGTGACCACAAGAAATTTGAGCCGGGTGATGACGAAATGATGAAGTATCCTTTCATACCGATCTATATACTGTCAGAAGAATTGAAAAAGACCTGGATTAAGCCCCTTTCATTTACAAAAATAATCTTTAATGCTCTGAAGAATTCAGCAGAAAGCATTACGGAAGTATTAAGTGAGCCTGTCAGAATAGCCAATGACCTGCTTGACCATAAAACAGCGGTACTCAAAATGCACTATCCGCGCTCTATGGATGATATAGAAATAACCAGGCAAACTCTCGCTTTTGAAGAGCTGTTTTATCTTCAGCTTGTTATGGCACTGAGAAAAAAGTCAGCCGCATCTGCGGAAAAAGGGATACACTTTGAAAAAATCGGCGCAAAGTTTGAATTGCTATTTAAGGAGCATCTTGGGTTTGAACTTACCGGTGCGCAAAAGAAAGTCATAAAAGAAATTCTCAGCGATATGCGTTCTTCAAGGCCAATGAACAGGCTCCTTCAGGGAGATGTTGGCAGCGGAAAAACCATCGTCGCCGTTTTTTGTTTCCTTGTAGCAGCCGAAAACGGATACCAGTCCGCTTTCATGTGCCCGACAGAAATCCTTGCCGAGCAGCATTACAAAACACTAAAATTCTATTTTGATAAGCTTGGTTTGTATTCAGTTTTGCTTACCGGTGGTCAGAAGAAAAAACACCGCGAAATAGTACTTGAAGAAATAAGAAGCGGTAAGGCGCAGGTAGTAGTTGGCACTCATGCCCTAATACAGGAATCGGTCGATTTCAAGTCGCTGGGATTCACTGTTATTGATGAACAGCACAAGTTTGGCGTAATGCAGCGCGCAAAGCTTAAAGCAAAGGGCAGCAACCCGGATGTACTTGTTATGACTGCCACACCAATTCCCAGAACACTTTCATTAACTGTATATGGAGATCTTGATGTTTCTGTAATCGACGAACTTCCTAAAAACAGGAAAAATATCAAAACAGCGCTGCGCGGAGAAAATGACCGGTTAAAAGTATATAAGTTCATCCGCGATGAAGTAAATAAAGGGCGGCAGGCATACATTGTATATCCTATAATTGATGAGTCGGAAAAGCTTGATCTTAAATCTGCGGTAAAACATTTTGAAATAATCAAGAATGATATATTCCCCGATCTTAGGACAGGACTTATCCACGGCAGGCTGCCTTGGTATGAAATTGATGAGACAATTGAGGCCTTTAAAGAGAAGAAACTAGATATACTGGTATCAACAACAGTAATCGAAGTAGGTATTGATATCCCGAATGCAACCATTATGGTGATTGAAGAAGCGCAAAGGTTTGGGCTTTCGCAGCTTCATCAGCTTCGCGGAAGGGTTGGCAGAGGTGCCGAGCAATCATACTGCATATTAATGGCAGGCACCACAGGTGAAATATCGGCTGAACGGCTAAATATACTGACAGAAACCAATGATGGATTTAAAATTTCAGAAGCAGATCTCAAACTTCGCGGACCGGGAGAGTTCTTCGGAACAAGACAATCAGGCGCATTAAAATTTACTGCAGCGGACCTGGTTAAAGATATGCCGCTGATAGAAAAGGCACGTGAATCTGCATTCAAAGTTGTGAATGAAGACCCTCAGCTGAGAAGCTACGAAAACTCCAATATCCGGGAACATTTTCTGGTTAATTACAGGGAATCAATGGATTTGATCAAAATTGCTTGATAATTACAAATTAAATCACTACAGTCATGAGTAACAGAATGAAACCTCTTTTCGTCTTGATAATTATTGCCTGCATCTTCTGGCTGGAAATGTTTATTTTAAAAACGTTCAACTTCTGGCTTGAAATGACAATTGCAGCGTCACTTCTTGCGGGTTTAGGGCTATATTTTAATCACCGGAACGGGGAAGCTATCAATTACCGCCTCTACTTTTTTGAACCAAAATTCATATTGATAGGTATTGTTTCAGCAGCATTGCTATATCTTGTCTTTTATACCGGGGATATTGTTTCCAAATTAATACTTCCGTTTGCCGATAGACAAGTGGTTGGGGTTTACAACAACAAATCTTTGCTGGATCCCGCGGTAATTGGTTTACTGCTGCTTTTCATAATCGGACCCGCTGAAGAAGTATTCTGGCGAGGATATGTGCAGGATACATTTGCCGAAAAATTTGGTGATAACAAAGGATGGCTGATAGCGTCGCTTATTTACGGAGCTGTTCATATTGTAGCTATGAACTTTATGCTTTTTATGGCCGCCTTAATCTGCGGTTTATTCTGGGGATGGGTATTCAAGAGGTACAAATCTGTATGGCCGGGATTAATATCTCATGCGTTGTGGGATCTTACGATTTTTGTGCTGCTACCTGTAAGGTAGTACAGGGAACAAAAAAAGGGAGTCAACTGACTCCCTTTTGAACAAAATCCGGTTCAATTATTATCTTATGAATTCAACCAGCGCGCTGGCAACTGTGTTCTTTTTGCTGTCAAGAAGGAAACATCTGTATATTCCCGGTGAATCAACTCTCAGATCACTTGATTCAAAATAGATGTATTTCATGTCTGCAGATACATCAAAATCTACTTTCTTGTAATAATCAAAACTATACCCATTGTATTTATCAAACTGGATAGCGCAGTCTTTTAATCCTAATGCGTAATCGCATTTTACCATTACTGTTACCGGACCTGTGTAGAATCTGTCGCTTATTGACTGCTCGCCTGAAGAACCGTATTTTTCACAGAAGTAAAGTACGGGACCGTTCTGCGCTTTTAGCTCACTGGTTAAACCCATTACAAACAACAAAGCAAAAACCCCTAAAAACAATTTAAATTTAGTCATTTTGACCCTTTCTATTAATTATAAAAAACTGAATAATATTTATACAATTTAATAAAAAAAATGTTTCAAATAATATGCATATAATTGGTAAAATATCAACTTTTACAAAAATAATACATTTACAATTGATATAAACCATTAATTCATAAACGTTTACAATTGTTAGCAGAAACCATAAATTTCTTGAAAATTTCAATCATATAAATTGTGATTTCTAATTTATATATTTGAAAGTAATATGAATTATATAGACCAAAAATTTAACAAAAATTCGCAAAGAACAGAATTTTTAATACCTTTACTGAACATTTTCTCAGATTCATTATCTGTGTTAAGTGCATTTGTTATTTCTTACTGGATAAGATTCTATTTTACTCCGTTTGTTAAATTAGTGCCCTTTTCAGGAGAAATTCCTCCTTTAAGAGGTTATATCATCCTGGCAATAATTGTTTTGCCGGTCTGGCTGCTGATCTTTCAGTCAAGAAAAATGTTCAGACCAAAAAGGATCGTATTCATTTTTGATGAGTTTTTTTTGATCGGCAGACTGGTTACATTCGGCATAATCTTTTCATTCGGGCTAATCTTCTTCTACAGGGTATTTCCGTATTCAAGGGTAGTATTTGTACTTGTTTGGATCATTTCTATCGTACTTATCACATTGGGCAGATATATCGTTCTTAAATATGAAAAGAACAGGTACAATAAAGGCAAAGGTTTAAAGGATACTGTAATTGCCGGGAATAATCAGACGGCATACGATATATACCAGCAGTTTTCTGGTCACAAATATGCCGGTTTTAACATAATTGGATTTATTGAAGAAAGCCCCGGTCCATCAAACGGCGCTCTGCCCGATAAGCTGAAACTTGGTACATATAATGATGTTGCGAACCTTGTACAGGACCTGAACATTGAAACCGTACTTGTTGCGATTCCTTCAACTGAACATGAAAAGCTATTTGAAATGATGAAAACATCTGAAGGTGAAAATGTTGAATTCCTGATGGTGCCTGATTTTCTGGAAGTCATTACGTCCTCTGTAAGGGTTCAGGAAATTGACGGTATACCGTTCCTGAAGATAAAGAGTATACCAATGAACATTTGGAACCGTATCCTGAAAAGGGGATTTGATTTTTCCTTTGCTTTTGCTGTAATGCTGATAACATCGCCATTGTTCATATTGCTTGCTCTGATCGTAAAGTTCACTTCAAAGGGACCTGTTTTTTACAAACAGGAAAGGCTTAGTATGACCGGCAAAAAATTTGATATGATAAAATTCCGGTCAATGGTAGTTGATGCCGAAAAAAACACCGGCGCGGTTTATGTAAAAAAAGGAGACTCAAGGTATACTCCTATCGGTGAAATACTGCGCAAATATTCACTTGATGAATTGCCACAATTCCTGAATGTACTGAAGGGAGATATGAGCATAGTCGGTCCAAGACCTGAGAGGGAATATTTTATCAATCTGTTCAAAGGAAAGATCCCTAAATATCTTGAAAGACACCGGGTGAAGTGCGGAATTACAGGATGGGCACAGGTAAACGGTCTGCGCGGCAGCGACTCGTCAATTGAAAAAAGAATTGAATATGATATTTACTACATTGAACACTGGTCAATCATATTTGATCTAAAGATCATCATTAAAACCATAAAGGAAATGTTTTTTAGCAAGGCGGCTTTCTAAATGATAGAAGTAGTTCTTTTTTATGCTCACGCTGTTTTTTTTGTATACATATTTGCCAGAAATTACGTTGAACAAAATAAAGTCAGCGCGTACTTAAGCACAATTTTTGTAATAATTATATTTACAGTAGGGTGGACCTTTTCGGCGTTTGTCGTAGGATTCTTCATACCGGATGAGGGTCTCACAAGGGTCCTTACCAAAGCTGCATTTTCACTGGGATTGCTCACTTTTCTGGAAGTTATTTTCTATAAATTTTACTTCTCGAAAAGCAAACCCATAGAGCAGGTTATCTGAACCTGGGAGTATTTGAGATCAATTAAGCGCCATATCACGCGGCAAAACGGTTATAATTATCTTCCTGATCTGCATACCTGATCTGACAGAATAGATCCCTAAAGTCGCTTCGCCTTCTACACCTTTTGATCTTACCCGGATACTGTTACCGTTTTCCTCACCGCTTAGCTCTATAAGATTATTCCCGTCTTCTATTATAAACTGAGCTTCAATTTTGCTGAAAGGTACTTTAAATCCGATTATATTAACTCTGTAGACCTCTATTATCATCTCAGAATTTACACTGGCTCGCAAAACTTCAGGCTTCATATCAATTTTGATATCACTTGAAGTAAAAATTATCCTGTCCGCTGCAAGGATAAAAAGAATTACAGCAAGTATCCATACAAGTTTTTTATACATAGCTCATTACAGGGTTCAAAAATATATATTATAACTCATAAAAAAATGAATATATTAATCATCCCCGAATTTCAGCTTCACATTTTTGGGAAGTTCTATCTTACTTTCAGTATTCAGAGGTTTTGGGGTCTTTTCAGATTTCTTTTCATTGCTTAGCCTCTTAATAATAGTTTCATCAACTATCCGGGCCTGGATAATATCATCTTCAACTTCTTTGCCTGAATCAGGATCAGCAGCCAGAAGGTTAAGCATCGGAGTATCCTGAAATTCTTCTGACATGATTATATTCACCTGTTCAAATTCTTCAAAAAGACTTCTTTGTCCCGGTGTTTTTTTCTGCCTGAAAGCCGGAATTTTTGTTTTGATCCTGAATTCCTCTTTGCTTTCAGTTTCTTCCATGCTTTCATTTTCTGCCTTGCTTCCTGAATCTCCGGACAATTCATCCTTTTCCGAAAACATCTTAATTTCTTCATCAGTACGTCCTGTCATATCGAGTTTTTCGGATATCTCGCGTGATCTCTGTTTTTTCTTTAACTCTTCATATTTACCGGTTTTATATAATCTTTCCCTTGTTTGATTTATGCTGCTGACAATTATGTTTTCATCATCATACAGTATCCTGCTGTTTCTTATCCTGAACTCACCGTTGAGCATTATATCAGAAAAATTATAAGAAGTTAAGTTATCAACAATAAAATCGCATACACTTTCATAAGTAAAATCTTCGGGAAAGAACTGAAACCTTGTATCCGATATATCGATAAATGCAAAATTCGCTGGTTTATTCACATCAATTCTGTAGCTGTTATCACCGTCAGCATTGGTATCAAAATAAAGCGAGTGAGGAGTACGGGTAATAGAATCAAGCAGTGCAGTGCTGGAAAGGTTAAGTTCCCTGTATTTGTTCCTGAAAAGCCGCATATCCTTAAGAATATCCTCTCCAAGCCAGCCCGTTGCGATAGAAAAGCTTATTCCGTGCCCTATATAATCATCAATAGGAAAATATCTTGAAGTGAAGTAATTCAGGTCGCGCGGACAAATAATAATATTCGCTTTTCGTTCCTTAATTATCTTCATATCGCTGTAATCAAGATATAAAGGGTTTATCAGAGAAGTATGTGAGTCAATAAGTCCGTATTCGTCAAACAACGAGATCACTGATTTATGAAAATTCTGTCTGAACTGATCAGTGACTTCCTTATTTACCGCTACTTCAAGATACAGGTTTCTTAAATTGTGATTTTTTAGTTCTGTAATTCCTGAAATATCAAACACTGTAAGCAGGTTTTCCTGTGTAATGTATACTGCCGGGTCAAGGTATTTGTAATCACGTATTGTATTTACATCCTGTTTTATGGGATAACAAACAGAAACGCTTTGACCCGTTTTGTTAACCGCATTAGTAATTGGTCCAAGATGGTTCATATCTTTCCTCAGGGAAAATTCATTCATGTACGCAGCCCCTGATTTCAATGAACGGCTGAAGGAATAGGCGTATAAGTTACTTAGATCTTTTTGAATGTCTTCCCCGGGAAGCTCCTGGTACAAGTAATTAAATATAAGATCAGTGCAAAGGTCATCTTCGGCTTTTTCGTAATGCCTGCGTTTCAGCAGGTAATGCAGGAGACTGCCTTCTGAACGAAGACATGCGTTCACAAGCGGCGGCATTATGATCTTATCAGAACAATCAACTATTTTCGCAGTATCGGCGTGTAGTTCTATCCATTTGGCTACTTTTCCGGCGCCTTTTGCCGATGCGTCAGCCATATCGGTAACTTTGTTTTCATTTATGAGCAAAGAATACCTGCCGAAATCATTATTCTTGTTAAATGTTAAAACGTATGCGTCTTTAAGTATTTTCAAAGATCTTCTATTTCGTATTTTTCATCAATAATGTATTTGCTTTTTGTTAGTGTGTTTTTGCCCCCGGCGTGTAATGCATATTCAAATCCTTCCCTCACGCTTGCAGCACCGTACTCGCCCTTAACATTAACTGCAATAAAGCCAACCTGGTAATCATGGTCACGGTTTACGTGTGAAAGCAAATTAAGTTTTATTACGCGTTTAACAGCGTATTCGCAGGCTTCCTGCGGTGACATACCCTGTCCCATCATTTCCACCACCAGAAAACTTCCGCAAGCTCTTACGCACTCTTCACCTCTGCCGGTTGAGGCTGCTCCGCCTATCTCTCCATCAACGTAAAGTCCGGCGCCTATTATGGGAGAGTCACCCACCCTTCCGTGGAGCTTCCATGCAGTACCGCTTGTAGTACATGAAGCTGAGATCTGTCCATGTTTATCTATCGCAACCATCCCGATCGTATCGTGATTACCGTCATCGTTAATTCCCAGTCCGTTTGATTTCTTTACCTTATATTCATCAGTATGGAATTCCTGAGACCTGCCGTACAGTCCTTTTTTCCACTCAATATACTTTTTTATTGAGCCTTCGGTGTGCAGAATATCAGGCTGAAAGCCGTTTGTAATTGCAAAATTATAAGCTCCCTCACCGGCAAGGCAAACATGCTCAGTTTTTTCAAGTATCAATCTTGCGACTGAAACCGGGTTTTTAATATGTTCGACGCAGATTACAGCACCAATGCGTGCTTTCCAGTCCATAATCGCCGCATCAAGCGTTACTCTTCCTTCTGCATCCGGCAAGCCTCCGTAACCTACGCTAAGTACATTCGGGTCATCTTCGGCAACTCTAACGCCATGTTCCACCGCATCCAGCGAAGTTCCCCCGTTATTGAGGGTTTCAATAGCTTTTTCGTTGGCTGCTATGCCATGTTTCCATGTAGATATTACTAATTGTTCCATAGCTACAAATATAATTAAAACTGTGTTATATATAAAGAAATCGCAGAATATTATATACTTCTGAAAACTTGAATATCTCCTATTGCAACATTCATTTTTAAATGCTAAATTTATAACGTTATTACGTCAATTATCCCCCAA
>JBHEKV010000126.1:0-3797 GCA_041859235.1 Ignavibacteria bacterium
TATACAGGCAGAAGAAACATACAAAGATCAGGTTCTTCTGGACTGGCTTGATTACCACCTGCATGGCATTCAGAATAATATTATGAACGTAAATCAGAAGTTCACTTACGCCTCAAGCCGTTTCCCCGCAAGTCAGAGCCAATGGTCGTGGGTTCGCAACAGCTCACCTACATGGCCCCCGGCCGGAGTGCAAAGCGTTAAACTCTACCTGCATCCATCAAACCAGCTGCAGGTATACGGTTACGGCGGCACCCAGGCAAATGTCAGCTTCACCAATGATGTGCTTGACCCCAATGTTACAATGGAGTACCTGGTTAACACTGAATTCCGCGGACCGCTGTTTGACGCCAAATTTCAGAAAGATGAGATTTATTTTGATACCCCGGCATTGCTGCAGGATGCAACCATGGCCGGCACGCCTTATGCTTACCTGTATTATTCATCCTCGGCAAATGAAATTTGCCAATATAATATGCAGATATGGGATGTACGGCCAAATGGCGATGAAAAACTTGTAACCCGCATTAACTGGACCGACAGGGAATATACCGCAAACCAGGTTAAGCAGAAATATGTTAATGGCCAGTCTTACTCGCATGTTTTCAGGGCAGGCGATAAAATACGTGTTAAACTGACTAATCTGGATAATGTGCCACTTTATGATTTTAACGGTGATACAACCGATACTTTTCTTCGGACTAACCCGTTCATGCTTCCCTCTCTTAAAGCGGCATCTAACAAAGTATATATCAATAATAACTCAAAATCATACATAGAGCTTCCTTTGATAAACTTTGTCATTGGCATCCAACAGATCTCCACTGAAGTACCTGAAAGATTCGGCTTACAGCAGAACTACCCTAACCCGTTCAACCCGGTTACCAAAATAAAATTCACCGTACCTTCTACGGGGATGAATAATTTTGTAAAAATTGCGGTCTATGATTTGACCGGCAAACTTGTAACAATACTGGTTGATGAAAACTTTGCCCCGGGTACTTACGAGGCAGATTTTAATGGGGAGAACTATTCTACGGGAGTCTATTTCTACAGAATGGTAACAAATGATTTTTCAGAAGTAAAGAAAATGATCCTGGTTAAATAAACCATAAAGCATGAAAAAGTATATCATACTGTTGTGTGTTATGATCATTATGGGTTTCCTTATTAGCCCTGAAAAGGCAGTAACGAAAACCTGATCAGCGGTGTAAATAATGTTCCTGCTGTAAGTATCACCGGTACAGAATTGATGAGCTCAATTAACGCTGTAAAGATAACTTATAATCTGAGTGACGCTGAAAATAACCTCTGCCGGATAAGCCTCAGGATTTCCAATGATAGCGGCAAGACTTTTTTATACCCTTCTGATTCAACCTCGGGAGATATCGGCTATCCTGTGCAGCCGGGCAATAGCAAACAGCTTTATTGGTATTATAACGCAATGCCGATGGGTTTTAAAGCAAAAATTGTGGCTGATGACCTTCAGGCTGTTGATATCCAGGCAATTGTTGACCAGGTTGATAGCAACGAGATCAAAAATAATATGCAGTTCATTACGGGTATAAGGCACAGAACTGCGGGCTTAAATCAGCTACAAAGAGTTAAGGATTCAATTAACAACCGTTTTGCACGGTACAATCTACAAACATCTGTGCAGGAATTTATTTATTCAGGTTACAACGCACAGAACTTTATTGGCAGGCTTCCGGGTACCACCAGGGAAGATACAACATATATAGTCTGCGGACACTATGAGACAGTAAGCATAAGTCCGGGGGCTGATGATAACGGAACAGCTGTTGCTGCTGTACTGGAAATTTCAAGGATACTTTCAAATTACAAATTCCGCAACACTGTTAAGTTCATCGGGTTTGACCTTGAAGAAGCAGGTTTGGTTGGAAGCGCAAGATATGTCTCCCAGGGAATTCCGGCATATGAAAAAATTGCCGGCGTAGTGGATTTTGAAATGATAGGCTACTATTGCGATGTACCAAACTGCCAGCAAATACCGGCCGGATTCTGCACACTTTTTCCGGCAGTATGCGATAGCATCAATTCACAGCAGGGAAGAGGAAACTTTCTTAACAACATTGCGAACGTTAACTCGAACCCCCTGAGATATTCATTTGATAGCTGCGCAAGAATTTACACGCCTCAGTTAAGAGTAATTTCACTGGCTACACCCGGCAACGGTCAATCAACACCTGACTTGCGCCGAAGCGATCATGCTCCATTCTGGGATGCAGGCTATAAAGCGCTGATGCTTACTGATGGGGCGAATTTCAGGAATCCTAATTACCATTCTGCCAACGATGTATTGAGCACAATAAATATAGCATTCTTAACAAATAATATAAAAGCATCGCTTGCAACCATTGCAAGCCTGGCGGGAATTCAGCACAGCTCATTTTCTGTGAGTGATTATATAGGTTTAATTGGCATAAATATCATTACAGCGGAAATTCCGGAAGCATTCGCATTACAGCAGAATTACCCTAACCCGTTCAACCCGGTTACCAAGATCAGATTTTCTGTTCCGGCAGGAAATACCGAAACCGTGAATATTTCGGTGTATGATACAGGCGGGAAACAAATTGCTTTGCTGGTTAACTCAAAACTTGCGCCGGGTACTTATGAAGCTGAATTCAATGGTGCGGGCATTTCAACAGGGGTTTATTTCTGCAGAATGATATCAAATGATTATTCTGAAGTGAAGAAAATGATACTGGTAAAATAATGTTTCTTATGCTGCCGGGTCTTGCCATCCGGCAGTTGAATAATAATATATTCTAAAACCTTATATTCACAGAGCAATAATAGCTTCCCTGCTCAAATATCCTGTCACTCCCCTTATTCAATATTTGCCCAAGCAGTGAATTTATCACAACATTTTTTAGGAGGAAACCTGTTATGGCTTTTATCATTTTACTTGCAGGCAGCAGATGTTTGATTGTATTATCAATTGCAAGTATAGCTGCGCTCTGAACAGCCATCAGTTTAATATGCTCTTTCACAGCCTTGATGGGTATAAAGTAACTTGAGTTATGCACCGCGTAAATGCTCAGGAAATCAAATGGTTTGATGAACATATCAGGTGTGAAGTTCACTATTGCGTAGCGGTCCCAGAAACCGCCGAACCTGATATTCTGCCTGAAGGAAGAAACTATGTTAAATGTGTTTTCTTCCTTAATAGTTCTGCTCTTCTGCATCAGGTCAATTGTATACCTGTACAGCTCAATGCTTCGTACTTCGCCGGATCTTTCTGAATTCAGTTCTTTGCTTTTTGATTTTTCGCGTAAAAGGTATTTTGATGTATTGCTAATGTTCACCGTGCCGGTTTCTGTGGTTTCCTGAAGCCGGTCCTGGCTTATAACAAAAGAATTCAAACCGTAAACTGCCAACAGTATTTTAATAACATGTTTTATCATCTTATTAAACTGTTAATGTACAGTAAATTATTGCCTTAAAATGAGAAATTTTAACAGATAAATCAAGTGTTAATTACGAACCCAAGAAATTGTTTTCTTCTTTTTTGTACTTCTATATGTAATACCGGCCTATTAAAAATTGCGTAAAGAAATTATTCAAGCAAGCGTAGCAAGAAAAACTGTCTGAAACCGGCGGCAGCCGGATGAGTTTTTTTCTTGCAGCGAAGCGAGAATAATTTTAGCCATTTTTAATCAGCCTTGACTTTTTTGGTTCTTTTTGTGTCAAGACAAAAAGAACAAAACGCAATATATGAATCGTACATTCCCCTTTCTGGTAAATATTGATAAATAGTGTAAGGTCAAAAAAAA
>JBHEKV010000148.1:0-6165 GCA_041859235.1 Ignavibacteria bacterium
TTCGCCGGCTGCCCAGCCTGTCAAATCATTTACAAATTGTATTGCGTTCAGATTCACAGTATTTGGAGTGTAATTTTGCACCCAGTTATTGCCGGCATTTGTGGTTTGGTATATCGTGCCGTTTTCTCCTGCGCTCCAGCCAGAGCTTGAATTGCTGAAATAAAGTGAATTCTGAAAACTGCTGACCTGCTTCTGGCTCCATGATATGCCATGATAACCGCAAATATAGTTTATATTTCCGCTCTTAAGTGAATAATAACCGGTATCTGCGCCAACAAAAAACAGATCACCTGTTCTGCCTGCTCCGGGCGTAGTTGTGACCTGGTAAAACATGTTCCATTGCGAGCCGCCGTTTGTAGTTCTGTAAATGCTGTGATAGCTCGTATTTCCAATGATATTGGATACAGCCGCAAATCCTGAATAGCTTTCTATACTGCACACACCCGGGGAAATACTACCTAATGGATAGATCACACCCCAATGCAATCCCGCATCAGTGGACCGCAGTATTGAACCATTTGAATACGATGCCATCATATTGTATTCATTTGAGTATGAAAAATCGAGAACACCGCTTGTGCTGTATAACTGAATCCAGTTGTGTCCGCCATCGGTAGTTTTATAGATCCCGTCATTACTGAATACCATACCCGTTAAATGATCAAAGAATTTCACCCTTTTGATATCTGCTGTGAAATTATACAGAACAATCCATGAATTGCCGCCATTACCTGTTTTTAGAAGCAAACCGCCGTTACAGCCTGCAAAACCTAAGTTATAATTCAGGAAATAAATGGTGTTAACAGCCTGAGAAGTACCCGAATTCTGAACATACCAGCCTTGCTGTGAAAATGTGCATGCCGTCAAAAGTGCAAATAAGATTAAGATTTTGAGTGTCTTCATTTTATTTAAATATTAAAGTTTTTTAAATTACTATTTCAGTAAAACCATTTTTCGGGTTTCTGTATATGAACCTGATTCAAGCCTGTAATAATAAACACCGCTTGGAAATGCTGAGGCATCCCAGTCTGCTTCGTATGTGCCGGGCTGCAATTGCTGATTAACAAGTATAACAATCTCACGACCAAGAGCATCGAATATTTTCAATCTTGTAGTGACGAACCTGTGGGTCGTCTCATTTTGAGGTATATTAAATTTGAACTTTGTAACCGGATTAAACGGGTTAGGATAATTCTGGGATAATGAAAAACCTTCTGCAGGTGTTCTGTTATTATTAACACTAATGGGGTCAAGAGTTTTTAACACATACAACCCGTCATAGATATCTGATGCTATGATCTTGCCTGAATTAAAATAATAAACCTGCCAGCAGGCAGTGGTTTTTAACCAGGCAATTTCAACCGGATTCACCGGATCGGTTATATCAAGAACAATAGCTCCTTCACCGTAGTATGAAAGAAACGCATAATTCCCGAATATTTCTACGTTGTGAACAGATTCAGTTGAACCGTTAACCTTCCATTCACCCGCAAAAACAATATCATTTTTATCAGATATGTTCCATATCTTAACTTTTCCGGGAACATTAAAATTCTCATCACAGACAAAAAGATATTTTCCGTCATCCGTAAGTGCGCAATTATGCGGAACCGGATATTGACCGTTTACCCATGAAGTTATAGTGAAAGGGTTATTCTTATCAACAGCATCAATAACACTTACCTTTCCCGTTAAAGGATTACAAGCCCATATTGTATCATTTACTACTCTGCAATCGTGTACGTAGTCTGTTTCCCATTCTCCAAGTTTCACAGGACTTTCAGGATCAGTGCCCACATCAAGTACAACTATTCCGCCTTCGCGGTAGTTACCTCCATTTACGTATAAATACCTTCCGTTTTGTGAAATTGTATGAGCTCTTCTGAATCCATCAAATGAATATGTATTAACAAGATCGACCGTATTAGGCAGCCTTGTCAGATCGACTATCTGTATCCCGCTGCTATCGGCTTCTGATACAATATACAAATAATTTTTGTATACCTTCATTTCCCGCCAGCCGCTGTATTTGCCGGGCAGAAATACCACTTCCCTTATATCATTCTCATCGGTTATATCTACAAATGATGTACCTTCGTACCATCCGTAAATTGCATACTCCCTGCCGCCTGCTTCATAACCCCAGCAGGACGAATGAAAAGTGTTATGGTTAAAATGCGCAAGCACTTTAATATTGTGGCTTACCTGCGCTAGCGCAAAGCCATATAAGAGCAAAAGTGAAACCAAGATCTTAAAGATAGATCTCACTTCAGAAGCACCATTCTTTTCGTTTCGCTGTAACTGCCGCTTTCAAGTTTATAATAATACACCCCGCTCGGGAATGATGATGCATCCCAGTCTGCTTCGTATGTGCCGGGCTGAAGCTGTTGATCAACAAGTACAGCTACTTCTTTACCCAGTGCATCATATATTGTAAGTTTCACCAATCCGGATTCGGCAATCCGAAATCCGATTTGCGTAACCGGATTGAATGGATTTGGATAATTTTGACTTAACTCAATTTTAACTGGGAATTCTGTGTTGATCTGATTCAAACCAACAGTAACATAAAAGGTGGTATCGCCATAAACGACTCCATTAATAACATTTCCCAAAAGAAGTTGTTCGTTTACTTTTTGTGTGCCGCTCATCAGCATATACCGATAATTGTTGTACAGACCGATTCCCTGGATATATTCTCTTCTTGCATAATTGCTTCCATCACGATATTTTCTTCTGCCTGTTGTATCTATGCAATAATAAGAATATTGGATGGGAACGCAATTAATTTTTACGGTATCATTTAATAAACTACTCAAACTATCGATCATAGTTTCATTTGGCGAATAAACACAACCATTTCCCGGGTTATAGTAGTAAATTTTTCCTGACAATGTATCAAGCCTAATTAAATTATAACTACCAATATTAAAAGGAAACATAAATGTCTCTAAGTTACAATTTCCCTGAATTAATATTACCTGACGTGAATATTGAGAATACTTCTTACCATCATAACTAACGGTATCTGTAATAGTGATTTTCATGCGATAATTGGACGTACATGAATATGGGGGGGTAGCTGACCAAACATAACATTGATATATGTAAACATTGTTAATTCTAAGGTCAAAGTAATCCGAATAGTTAGCAGCAAATATTACTGTTACATTCAGTAAAATTGCGATTATTGTTTTCATGATTCAATTATTGGAGTTCTATTTAATCAAAACCATTTTTTTAGTTTCGGTGAAATTGCCGCTTTCAATTCTGTAATAATACACCCCACTTGGATATGCTGATGCATCCCAGTCTGCTTCGTATGTGCCGGGCTGAAGCTGTTGATTAACAAGTAGAGCTACTTCTTTACCCAGTGCATCGAATAATTTCAAACTTGTAAAGACGACCCGGCTTGACTGGCTTGACAGGTGGGTCGTCTCATTTTGCGGAATGCTTAACTTTATCTTTGTAACAGGATTAAACGGGTTTGGATAATTTTGGGAAAGGGAAAAAATATTTGGTACTTCTGTACTAATTTCATTTGTTCCAACAAGTGTGTTTGTGTCTCCATAAAGTACGCCATCAATTACACAGCCTGTTAAAATCATATCAGCAGCAAAATTACCAGTCTGTGACAAATGATATCTTGCAAAACCGAAGTCTTTTATGTACCACATATATTCATAACTCGCTACGCCTTGTGCAAAGTATCTCTTTGCAGGTTTATCATACCCAAATATCAATTGATTTGAAATACCACAAACAACCGGTGTATATAAATGAGGACAAACTGAATTAGTATCTCCATTACTTGCTCTCAAGCTATCAATAGTACAATTCTCAGTACTTACTAAGTTTGTAGTATTGGAATCAATACGAATTTGAGTATTTCGAAATAATCTTGATCCGACCGGAAATACCCATGTACTGCAAATTGGATTATATAGATTTACTGTTCTATCAATGTTATAGTAAGTATGATTATTAACAATAGAAGTACCTGTTATATTATATTTTTCATATGCATAACATATCCATGTGGCTCCACTTTTGTATGTTCTGTAAACCCACACATTGCCTACCTGTAAAGGCATATATTTAGCAGCAGTTGAATCCCATGCAAACAATTGTATATTAAATAGTAAACAGATAATAATAACGATAGTTTTCATTTTTTCTATTTTACTAACACCATTTTTTTAGTTTCTGTAAAACTGCCGCTTTCAAGTTTATAATAATATACTCCGCTCGGATATGTTGATGCGTCCCAATCTGCCGCGTATGTACCGGGTTTTAGCTCACGGTTGAGCAATATCTCAACTTCTTTTCCCAGCGCGTCAAATATGATCAACTTCATAAATCCTGAAGCCGGCACACTAAAAGTAATGTTTGTTTTTGGGTTAAATGGATTCGGGAAGTTCTGCCGCAAATTGAACTTATCCGGTATCTCTGAACTTATGACATTTATTCCAACAGGAAAAGAAGTATCACCAAACAAAGTTCCATTAATTACGCACCCCTGTAATGTATAGCCGCAGGTTGTTCCGGCATAACAACCCATTAATGAGTTTGTTAATCCAAGATTTTTGGTATATCTCCTGAATTTATAGTAAGTCATTATTGGCAGTCCAACATATTTAGTTTTATATATACCACCGAAAATATTTAAATCATTGGTATCCTGGCAGGATGTTGTATAACAAGAGTTGTTTACCATCGTTATCGGAGACATCTTTAATGAATCAATTAAATTTTCATTCGGATTCCATCCGCATGCTCCGGGGGAATTAGCATAAACATTTCCTGTCACGCTGTCTATTCTTATAGCAGAACTCAATTGGAATAAAAATGGTGAATAAGAATTAAACGAACACCCGCATGGATTTCCAATTAATTCCATTGTGTAGTAACTATGGCCGTTGTTAATAATTGTACCCGTTACAATCATTTTCATTTTCCCTGACCCGCTGGAGCCCGAATAAGTATAAATCCAGATATTTCCGGTTTTTAAAGGCAAATATTTTACAATACTTGTATCCTGAGCAATTACCTGAGTAAAACTAAAGATCAAAATTAAAATTACAGTTTTCATTTTAAATCTCCTATTTTATCAAAACCATTTTCTTTGTTTCTGTAAAATCACCCGACTCCAGCTTATAATAATACACACCGCTTGGATATGCCGATGCGTCCCAGTCTGCTTCGTACGTGCCCGGCTGCAATTCTTGATTGACAAGTATAGCTATTTCTTTACCAAGTATATCATATACGATCAAACTTGTAGATACGACCCGGCTTGACTGGCTTGACAGTTGGGTCGTCTCACTTTGCGATATACTGAATTTAATTTTTGTAAAAGGATTGAACGGGTTTGGATAGTTTTGACTTAACTCAAATTTCTCCGGAATCTCTGTGCTAATCTGGTTTAGACCCAAATAGATCGATGTATCGCCGTATATTGTACCGTTGATAAAACATCCGCGAAGTGTATATGTTTCAGTTGACATCATCCCCTGGTATATTCTGTAGACCATGCCTAGGTTTTTGGCGTATCTGTGTCCACCCGCTGATTCAAAATAACTCGACCAGCTAAAATCCTTGGTTAAAAACGACTGGCTGAAGATATTGAAATTTCCCTCGTTGTACCTGTACCATCTGCCTGGTCCATCGCAACTAATATTTGTTGAATCGTTTATTTGTGAATTCAGGCTGTCCGAAATGCAATCAATTGTATCGCTTCCATTAACTGATAAGTAATAAAGATTTCCGGTAATTGAATCTATCCTTTTATGGCCGTATCCTGTAGTGTACTGGTTGCCGTAGAAAATGTATGTATCAGCTTTGAATTTGTAATAAAGATGTCCCCGTATAACCTGTGCATTGGTAATTGTTTCAGTATGGTAACCGGGTCCCGGACTGTAATTACGCTGAATATACCATGTCCATTTATTACCTACATTCATAGGAAAGAATTTGAAAATATTGCTATCAACCGCAACAGAGGATGTGTTAGTTTGTTTAAATGCGTACGTATCCGATGTATTACCATGTAGGGCAATGCAAAGTAAAATGAATAAAAGGAATTTCATCTCACCTCCTTTTCAGTTGTGATTATCCTAATATAATCATTAATTTAAAAAATAGTCACTCTATATTAGGGCACTA
>JBHEKV010000158.1:0-5099 GCA_041859235.1 Ignavibacteria bacterium
ACTTCATCGATTACGTGTACTATTCCATTGGTTGCTTTTATTGATGCCGATATTTTACCTTTATCGATCATTATAACAGCATCTTTTTTCGATATCTTAGTGTTGGTTCCATCAACCATATTAATGCTCTGTCCATCCTGAAGCATATCTGTGGAGTAAACCGCAACTGCTACGTGATGCTGCAATATGTCAGTCAGTTTCTGTTTGTTTTCGGGTTTAAGCAGGTCATCAAGTGTGCCGGCGGGGAGCTTATCAAAAGCCGCGTTTGTTGGAGCAAATACAGTAAAAGGTCCCGCGTTTGAAAGTACATCGATAAGCTCAGCTGCCTGTAATGCCTTTACAAGTGTAGTATGGTCGGGTGAACCTGCTGCAATTTTTACAACATCTTTTTCTGAAACATCATCTTTAACGTTTGACTGTCCGCCAAGTGTCTGAGACGAGTTCTTTTCAGTGGTTTTATTTGTGGTTTTTGAGTCTTCTTTACCGCAGCCGGCAAACAGACAAACAACTAAGGATAAAATAATAGCAATTTTTCCCATTTTAAGCCTCCTTTTATTAGAAATTAGTATTTAAATCTATTTTGACAATTTAAATATAGGGGTCAACATGAGAATTTACTTTGACTTAAGTCAAGCTATTACTTTTTTATTTAGGAAATGATAAAATTTCCGAAATGCTATGAAAAAGGATTTTTTTAATAGATTCTAGTGTATTGAGTGTATTGAGTGTGTTGAGTGTATCGAAACTGTAATTACAGAGATTTTATTAATCCTGAGATTATCTTTGAATCTTCCTCGCATTTTGAATAAATTTCATCAAAAACCTTTTGAGTGATATATTCCTGATCCAGTGCTACATAAAGCGCTGATTGAATTTCCCCCACAGAGCCATGTGAGTAAAATAGAAATTGTTTGAATTCCTTATGTGATTTCCTGCAAAATCCTTCTGCAATATTTAACATTACAGAAATCCCTGCTCTTCTTATCTGATCCTTTAGTGTATAGTCCTTGGCAAAGTCTCCTTTTTTAGTGATTGAGTATATATCTTTCATAATAATTCGCGCTTTTTGCCAGCAAATCAAATCTTCGAAACGGTTAATTTTTGCCATAATTTTATATTTAAAGTTTATTAATTATTACTGTTTCTCAATACTTCACACTTAATACGCTCACCTCTCAAAACACTCCGCACTCAAAACACTCAATTCACTCTTTACTTAAATTACTTTCAATTCTTTACCAACCTTTGAAAAAGCAGCTATTGCCCTATCCAGATGCTCACGGGTATGGGCTGCTGAGACTTGGACTCTGATGCGGGCCTGACCCTTTGGTACAACCGGGTAATAGAACCCAATTACATAAATACCTTCATCAAGCAGTTTTGAGGCAAAATCCTGTGAAAGCTTCGCATCATACAGCATAACCGGCGTTATTGGGTGAGTCCCCTCTTTAATATCAAATCCCAGCTTACCCATTTCACCCCGGAAGTATTTTGTGTTATCTTCAAGCCTGTCACGCAGTTCTGTTGTGCTTGAAAGCATATCAAATACAGCAATTGAGGCTCCCACTATTGCGGGAGCAAGCGAGTTTGAAAACAGGTATGGACGTGAACGCTGGCGCAGCATTTCAATTATTTCTTTTCTGCCGGTAGTGTAACCGCCCATTGCTCCGCCTAAGGCTTTGCCAAGCGTGCCGGTAATAATATCGACTTTGCCCAGCACACCGCAGTATTCAGTGGCTCCCCTGCCGTGCTTGCCCATGAAACCCGCAGCGTGGCACTCATCTACCATTGTTAAGCAGTCGTATTCTTCAGCGATTTTTACAATTTCATCAAGTTTGGCAATGTATCCATCCATACTGAAAACACCATCGGTAACAATGATAATATTCCTGGCGCCTTCACGTTTGGATTCATCCAGCTTACGGCGAAGGTCATCCATATCGTTATTCTTGTAGCGGTGGCGTGTGGCTTTGCAAAGCCTTATGCCATCGATAATACTTGCATGGTTAAGCTCATCTGAAATTATCACATCGGTATCATGCAGAATTGGCTCAAACACTCCCCCATTGGCATCAAAACATGCGGCATAAAGAATAGTATCTTCGGTGCCGTGGAAATCAGCTATCTTCTGCTCAAGTTCCTTATGTATATCCTGCGTGCCGCAGATAAATCGCACAGAGGACATTCCGAAACCATGCGTATCCATAACTTTTTTAGCTGCATCAACCACTGTTGGGTGCGCTGAAAGACCGAGATAATTGTTTGCACAGAAATTCAGTACTTCTTTACCTGTATCCAGCTTAATTACGGCATCCTGTACGGATGTAATTACGCGTTCATGTTTATAAAGGCCATCAACCTTCATGTTATCAAGCTCAACCCTTAACTTACCAAGAAAATTAGACATAATTGTGTGATAATTGATTAATTTATTCTGCAAAGATAAAGATTTTAGAGGAATAAGGTGATACCAAAAATATGCTATTTCATTGCATAAAACGTAGGTAATCTGTAATTTTGTTTTATGAGAATTTATGTTGATACTTCTGTTTTTGGAGGATGCTATGACCCTGAATTTGAATTGTGGTCCAGACAATTAATTGATCTTTTCGTTATCGGGAAATATAATGCCGTAATATCAGAAGTTACGGAATTTGAATTGAAGTTTGCTCCTGAACATGTAAAACAGATATTAGATGATATTCCGCTAAAACATAAAGAAGTTGTTAAGTTTACAGATGAAGCAAAAATACTTTCAGAAAATTATATCAAAGAAAAAATTGTAACTAAGAAATCATTAGCAGATACTCAGCATATTGCCACTGCTACAATTCAGCAAGTAGATCTGCTGGTTAGCTGGAATTTCAAGCATATTGTTAATTATGATAAGATCCGGTTGTATAATTCTGTGAACTTAAAATACGGTTATAAGGTTTTAGAAATCAGGAATCCAAGGGATTTAACAGATGATAAATAAAAAAAAGAAGATATTTGATTCCGTAAAGATGGTGCGGGAAATCAGGGAAGCAATGTTCAAAAATGCCACTGATCCGCATTTTGATAAAAAAGAATTTGAAATGATCAAGAAAAAGTGGACAAACTTGTTAAATGAACAGGAAAAAACCGGTTATGTAAAATCTTCACTATAGATTTTTTTTCAATCAACATTAATTTCCTGAGAAATTGGTATAGTAAAACTTTTTCTATAAAACTAAAAGGCTTTCAATTGAAAATTGAAAGCCTTTTTGGGGTAATAACAAAAAAACAATACACATAAAGGAAAAAGGAAAAAACAATCACATCCCGTACATATCAATAATTTCCTGTTTAGTCTTGCCAAGTATGCCGAATTTTTTACCTGCATTTGTGAATGCAGCAAGCGCCTTTTCAAGATGGTGCATTTCATGCGCCGCGGATAGCTGTGTGCGGATCCTTGCCTGTCCTTTGGGAACTACGGGGAAGAAGAATCCGACAGCATAAATACCGTCATCATATAGCGTCTTAGCGAAATCCTGTGAAAGCTTCGCGTTGAAAAGCATTACGGGCACAATCGGTGTTTCGCCTTCTTTTATGATCAAGCCGGCTTCTGTCAGACCTTTGCGCCAGAATGCTGTATTGCGTTCAAGCTTATCACGCCGTTCGGTAGTTTTGCTGATAATATCCAGCACTGCAAGCGCACCTGATACAACAACGGGGGCAACAGTGTTGCTGAATAAATAGGGTCTGCCCTTCTGACGGCACATTTCAACAATTTCTTTTCTGCCTGATACACAACCGCCGGAGGCGCCGCCTAAGGCTGTGCCAAGAGTTGTTGTTATGATATCAATTTTGCCAACAACGCCGCAGTGTTCATGTGTTCCGCGGCCTGTTTTACCTATAAATCCGCTTGCGTGACTATCATCAACAAATACCATTGCGTTATATTTTTCGGCAAGCTCAACAATTTTATCAAGCTTAGCTAAGTCGCCATCCATACTGAAAGAGCCATCGGTAATAATTAACCTTACGCGTTTATCCTGGTGAAGCTGCAATTTATTTTCCAGGTGAGCCATATCAGAATGTTTATATGTATCCTGATGAGCCTTGCAAAGTCGCATACCATCGACAATAGAAGCGTGCACAAGCCTGTCTGCGATCATGACATCCTGCTCGGTTAACACCGCTTCAAAAACTCCGGCGTTAGCATCCATACATGAGGGGAACAGGATCGTATCTTCTGTTCCTAAAAATTCCGTTAAGCGGTGCTCAAGTGTTTTGTGAATATCCTGCGTACCGCAAATGAATCGTACTGAGGACATTCCGTAACCGCGTGAATCCAGTCCCGCATGGGCGGCTTTGATAACTTCCGGGTGTGAAGATAAACCAAGATAATTATTTGCGCACATGTTTATTTCTTTTTTCTGCGCTGAACCGATGGGAAATTCTACTTCTATATCAGCATTCTGCGGACTGAAAATCGCGCGTTCTTCTTTGAATATTCCCTGCTTTCTCAGCTCATCAAGCTGAGAGCCGTATATACTGCGTATATCCTGTGGATATGACATTTTATTTATACCTTCCTTTTGTAGTAAAACATGAAACCGATAAAACGGTTTAAAGATTTAATGTGCATTTAAACCCCACGGATAGATCCGTGGGCTAACAAAGTTATTGATCTTTGCAGGGTCAGGTAAATTCCTGACACCACAAGTAACAATTAAAATTAATTTACACCGAATCCTTTTAAGAGATCAACAATATTATTCACGCTGTCAAAAGCTTCTGGGGTAGCTTTATCATCGGGAATTGAAATATTATATTTGGTTTCAAGGAATACTTTTAATGATACCATTGAGAAAGAATCAACAAATCCGCCTGTTATTAATGCGGTATCATATTTTATTTCCCTGTCATCACCATCTTCAAGGTATTCCTGTTTTACATAATCAAGTACTATATCTTTTACGTTTTCCATTGTTATTATTTATTAGTTTTGTTACCCTCACCCCCAATCCCCTCTCCCAAAGGGAGAGGGGGAAGAGTACTCGTAAATTGTTGGTTTTCTAAAAAGCTCACTTAAGCTCACCCCCAATCCCCTCTCCCAAGGGGAGAGGGGGGAG
>JBHEKV010000252.1:0-13129 GCA_041859235.1 Ignavibacteria bacterium
AAACTTATCTTGTACTTTCTGTATTTTGAATAATCATTTGAAGGTATTAACGCATCTACAACAGAAGCTAACCAGTTTACCGCGTATATACCTGTTGCTATTATTTTTTCTGTACCATCACCGCCTCCACCTAAATCAATCCCGGGAGATACGAAAAAACCTATAATACAAAGAACAGATATGCCGAGTCTTATTCCGCCGTTAATAAATTCTTCCTTGTAAAACTGTCCCAATGCCGCACCGGGGATGATGAAAGAGAGTCCGCCCGCAAACAGAAGGCTTTTATTCTTTGTAATTGAGCTTTTTGATTTAAGGTCATAGTTTTTGTCTATGTCCATTAAATCAGGCTTTGAATCCTTTAAACGAAATTCTTTCTTCTTAACTAATTGGGAATTGGAGGTACCTGCTATTAATAGCAGTAAAAATAATGCAATAGGAAATTCTAACAGCAAAGGTTTCATATTTTTACTATAAGTTTCTTATACAAAAATCATTAAGCATATATTATAAAAATATGATTATCAACACAAAATTGTATGATAATAGTCTATATAAGTTGTGTCAATCACGCCTTAAGTTATATCATCTAAAAACGGTAGCCTGATATATTGAAAATTTTCACAGAAGATACTCGTGCCACGAAAAGATCACCTTATAAGCCTTATATGAAAAGAAAAATTCCGCTTAAAATTTACGTGAAAAAATTCCCTGATTCGTGGCACGAGGATTCTCAAAAAAAGGTTCTCCTGCCGATTATATATATCCCGCAATAAAAAATGGTGTCAGTTTTCACCAACACCATTTTTAAAGTTCATATTTTTTTTGCCTTTCAAGAGAACCCGAAGGGTTTTCGAAGTCCCCAAAGAAGCACCTTCGGTGCTTCTCAGGCGGGATCAATACTTACTTCTTAGCCTTATCGTACTCCGTCATCACAAATCCTTTAATGAAGTTCGATTCCGGCTTAACTTCAAGCGCCATATCTATCCATTTTTTGGCTTCATCAAGCTTGCCGTTCTGGATATAGCACATTGCGACCATTCCCGCAGCCTGGTCATTGCCCCAATTAGGATATGTTTCATCTTTGGGTTTGTATGTCTTGGAGTATTCCCACGCTTTTTCAAACATCGGCTGCGCCTTATCAACGCCGCCGCCAAAACTTTCGGGTGTATAGAATGTCATATAGCCATCAACAAGGTAATACCTCGGATTTTCGGGTTCAAGCTTCATTGCAATATCCTTGGCTTCCTGTGTTTTGGCAATGATATCATTCATTTTGTTCGGCTCATACTGCCAGCGGTTGCCCTGCGCGGCCATTTTCATAATGTACGCATCAGCGAACTGGTCGTTCACATCGGTGCATTTATCAAATAAACTTATCGCTGATTCAGTGTACTTCTTCACATCATCATTGTTCTTTTCTTCAGCGGCAGTGCGTGAGAGCATATAATCAACAAAGCCAAGGTAATAGTTTACCATCCATTCATTTTTTTTGAGCTGGAGTATGCGCTCAAAATCACCGCGAACCTTAAGCATAGCGGCTTTATCGTTCTTATCAGCCGCATCACCCATTTTTTTCATGGCTTTAAGCATTGCGTCGGTGTAATCATCAGCGTAAATGTTGCTGATTGAAATTAATCCTGCAAACAGGATAAAAAGTGTTAAAATAGATTTTTTCATGTTATTAAAATATTAATTAGTTATTAAAATATTATTCTACGTTATATTTAATTGCGGCTTGCTGAAGGCACTCCTTCGGAGAAAGCCGCTTAATTTGGTTTCGTTAGTTCCACGGGCTGAAGCCTCCCGCAGAGCGGGACAAGCTATGACTATTCATAAATCTCAAACTTTTGGTCCTTACAATTTGAATTGCCACGAGCTTTAGCTCGTGGATATTATATCAGAAAGAAATCGGGCTTTAGCCCCAGCTTTATTATCGGCTAAAACCGCAAAATTTTGATTGCATCAACTGTGTTAATGCTTTCTTTTTGTTTATTCTCTTTTAGCACTGACACAGTCAGTGCATTCCAACGAAAACAGAAACTACAGAATATGACTTTGCGTCTCTGCGTCCTTTGCGGTTTTTATTTTTGCCTTTTGCTTTTTCACTTTTGCCTTAACTAGAACTGAAGCCCTAATCCCAAATAAAACTGCCTCTTGTTTGTTGTCACTATCTCCTCGCGTTTGGTGTAATCAAAATTATACGTATAGTCATACAGATTTTTCTGATTCAGAAGATTATTTATCTGGAATACTGCTATTGCAAACCTGCCAAAGAGTGAAAATATGTACTGAAAGTTCACATCCATTCTTTGATATGTAGGGAAGCGCCCGCTGTTAGTTTCAGCATATATTGGCTGGTACACATTTAAATTCGGGTCATACACTCCGCCGGTAACCGGCGTATACGGCTTGCCGGTTGAGACTCTGTATGTTAGCCCGGTTGTAATTACATCACTGATATTGTAGCTTGCAACAAATGTTAAGTTGTGGGTTATATCGTAATTCGCTGATGTTTCATTCTGTGCCTCATACTGGCTGCGCTTTGAATCAGTGTATGCGTATGATATCCATGTGGAATATTTGTTCGTAATGCCTGATTTCAGGAATACATCAATTCCTTTTGCGTAACCCTTGCCGTTTGATGCATAGAGGAAACTGTTCTTATCGCGGAGCACAAGATCTTTATACTGCTTATAATATCCTTCAACCCTGAAAAGGAACAAGCCTTCCATTTTGTTGAATTCATACCCAAGAATATAATGAGTTGCCTGCTCAGGCTTTAAATTATTGTTATCTGACTGCGCATAATATTCAAGCCTGGGGAACTGGTGATATAAACCAACAGCTCCGCGAAGGACCATATCTTTTGCGAATTTCCATCCCATCGAAAGCCTTGGATCAACAACAGTTTTTTTGGAAAGTGTATGGTTATCCACTCTGACACCGGGAATTACAAAAAACCTCTTCGCGGGTTTTATCTGCGCCTCAACGTAACCGCCGATTCTGCCTGTGTGATTAAGTGAATTAATATCAAAGTACGGCGAATTATTGCCAATTGCGTAATTATATTGGGGAACCCTGCCGTCAAAACGATCTTCGTTATATTCATATTCACCGCCTGTGTTAATATCTATATTTTTTGCAAGCTGGTGAGTTACATCAAGCCTGTATTTTGCGTAACGCTGTTTTGTAACAGTGTTAAGCACACCATATAACACATCATCAATGTGATTACTGTACGATAGCCCCATGCTGAAATACGTTTTTGAGCCGATTCCCGCGGAATATTTAAGATTACCGAAAACAGTTTCAGAGCCTGAATTAAAAAATCCGTCGTATGAAGGACTTGAGTTCCTGATGCCGATCTTATCTTTACTGTAATCAAATATACCTTTCAGGTTACTGCTCTTGGATGGCTTCCAGGCAAGTGAGCCGCCTACTCCCCTAGCCAATGGGATAGGGTCATACCTGTCTGTTAGGTAACCGTTGAGCTTAAAATAAGGCTCGAGTATAGTTTGACCGATATCAATAGTAGCGCCAAAATCTTTGGTTTTATTAAGGTAAACACCGCTCATACCAACATTGGCAAGTCCAAGCCACAGGAACCCGCCCGTGCCTTGCGGCATTTCGTAGGTTTTAAGGTCAAGCACCGCTGAGAGCACATTGCCAAACTTAGCCGAAAATCCGCCGCTTGAAAAATTTATACCGCGCAATCCCCATGGATTAATTGTGGTGTATGATGAAGTATTGAAGTCGTCATCGAAGATAAACGGATTATACAGTGATGCCTGGTCTAATATAGTAAGCACTTCGTTCGCGTCTCCGCCGCGAACTGTGATGCGGCTGCCTTCATCAACCTGGTTTGAACCGGGGAAAGTTGTTATGGCGCGGAAAAGATCACCATCACTTCCGGGAATCCTGACAATTTCCAGGGGAGTAATTGTTACCTGTGAATTTTGCCCTGAGGTGTATGAACTTGCTGTTACGATTATCTCTTCGGTTTCAACCACAGCCTTTTTAAGCTGCACGTTAAGTTCCATTGGCTTGCCTGGCTCAATGTTCACTGTTTGGCGTTTTTCGTTGTAATCTAAGTATGTGAACAAAAGATTTTGCACGCCGGTTTTGGAAGTTTCAAATTCATAGTAGCCGGCTGAATCAGTTGTAGCACCGTCGATTGTGCCTTCTATCACCACATTAGCGCCAAACAGCGGCGCATTCTGCTCACCGGTAATTTTGCCGGATATTTTCACATCCTGTGCAAAAGTGATGAATGAAGCTGTTAATATTAAAAACAGAATAAGTAAATATTTCATGGCTGCTCCGTTATATGATATGTTATTATAAGATTAATTTTTATTTATCAGTTTATTGTACTCTTTTTCTCTTAACGATTCAACATTGCCGGAATATGCGGCTATGTAGCTAATAGCAAGACCGATGCCCCAGCCAATGGTAACAAACACAGGCCAGGGGAAATCAAAGTTATCATGCCTGTAAGAATTGAAAACCCAGACACTCCACAGAAATACATTAATAATTAAATATGTTAAAGCATGTTTCTTGAATTCTGCTCTTTTTTTTGCAAGCTTCCACAGCCTTTCATCTCTTTGCTGCGTGCCTGTGCTGAAATTATTCTGATTATCCATTGTATTATTCGCTAAATTTATACTATAAATTGTTTATTTCTGCCTGAAAATGCCATATGTTATTTAAACACACCCCGTCTGCTCGGCTATCGCCGATTAGCCACCCCTCTCGAGAGGGGTATACTGCCAGCTAACCTTTAATTTATAATTTGTCATTTGCTATTTCTAATATGTCCATTGTCCATTGTTCATTGTTCATTGCTCATTGCTCATTGTTGTTATCGTTTTATTATGCTTTCCAGCTTTTTTATATAATCTTCAAACGCCTTTCTTCCTACTTCAGTGATCTTGTACCTTGTAACAGGTTTACGGTCAACAAATTCTTTCTTAACTGAAATATATTGATGCTCTTCAAGCTTTTTTAAGTGTACGCTTAAATTACCGTCAGTCGCATTTATTTTTTCGCGTATAAATGTGAATTCTGCTTCATCTACGCTTATAAGCACCGCCATTATTGCAGTTCTTATGCGTGAGTGTATCACATCATCTATTTCGTGGTAATTAAAATCAGTCATTATACCGCAAGCTGTTTAAGCTCTTTTTTTGAATTAATAAATAATAACACGCCGGGTACTATCTGAAAGCAAACTAACATACCCGCAAAAATGAGCATTGAGTGCATTCCCGGAAGGAGGAGCAAAACTACAGCTCCGCTCCACCAGAATACGCTAAGTGCGCTGAGCCATTTGACCTGCTGAATGACGCCGCTTATAAAATATGCAGCGCCGAGTACAATTGAGATCAGCGGAAATATCGTAACAGCGCTGTAAGCGCCGGAAAGTGAACCTGCAAATCCAAGTATGAACATACATACTCCTGCGCCGGTCCATAATGAATTTATCAGCTTGCCTGCAAAAGTTTTCACTCTTTCATGTTTTTTAAGTTTTCGTTCAATAATTCCTTCGATAATTGCCGCTCCCGGCATAGAAAAAAACCAAAGCATTCCCTGGGCATACATAGATACATTATAAACGATCATCAGATAATTTACAATTATAGCCGCGGTAACAATTGAACCCCAGTAGATGTAATGCCAGCCGTTTTCTACAACAGCTTTTCTGCTGTCTTCCATTAATTGTTTGATAACAGAAATTTCTTCTTCCGCTTTTGTTTTAATATTTGTGTTCAGTTCATTCATAAATACGGATAATTAAATTGTCTTTGTTTGCTTTTTCTCTTCAGTCCACGGGATCCATGCAGAAGCGGCAAGCATAATTGCCATAAATAACAGTGAGTGAATACCCGGCATAAAAAAGAAAAATACACTGCCCGCCCACCAAAGATCTGCTAAAATTTTAAAGGACTTTAATTGCTGAATAACACCCAATATGTAAAAGGCCATGCCAAGTATTAATGCATTCATAGAAACTATTACAAAAGGCTCATATGCATTTGCTGCAATTGAAGCAAAGGCAAAGAGGATGTTTGATACTCCGACAGAGATACCAATTGCAGTGAGTATTTTTGAAGCGAATGTTTTTACCCTGTTATTCCTGTTTTCTTTCCTGGCTAAAAAAAGTGAATAAGCCGTTCCGAAAACAGTAACGGCAATCCATAATATCCCGGAATAGTTCAATCCAATACCGGTCACAGCCATCAGGTAATTTATCATTACGGCGGCAGAGGTAAGAGTAAACCAAAATAACCCCTGTGAGCTTTTATTGTAAACAGCGCTGCGGCTGTCTTCCATTATTTTTTTGATTACAGAAATTTCAAGTTCTGCCTGTTTAGTATCCATGATCTAAGCCGCCTTAATTTCCTTTTTCCATTTTTTATACATAATAAAGCCCGGTAATACCTGCATAAAAATTATCATTAAAGCGAAAAGCAGCAAAGTGTGCGGTGAGTACCAGAAAAACATAACCAGCGCGCCTGCCCACCAGCCAAAGCTAAGATAACGGAAAGTTTTATCGTTATAGATAACACCGCTCACAAAAAACGCAGCCGCAAGTACACACGCCATCAGCGGTGAAATTCCCATACCCTTAACCAGTCCCGTGTATGAACCCACAAAACCAATAATCGTCATCGTAATACCGGCAGATCCCCAAATAGCCCCGGCGACTTTTTCTGCAAATGAAACGGCTTTACGTTCTTTCTTTTCCCTGCGAAGCTGAAATATGGTAATCAGCCAACCCAGGCCAATCAATGCGAACCACGCAATGCTTGTGATATTCCAATCCAGATACCCCAGCACAGATAAATAAGAAGATATCAATCCCACTGCTACCAAAGAGCCCCAAAGAATAAAACCGGTGCCGTCATCAACCATAATACGGCGGCTGTCTTCCATTATCCGTTTTATCTCTGAAAGTTCAAGTTCTGCCTGCTTTGTATCCATTTACTGAAATTTTATAAAATTTATCAAAAGTGAACTTTATTTTTTAAAGTACTTTACAAATATAATACCGGCTGATTGATTTGTCAAGTATTAAAATTAATTTCATGTACCCGAAAATACTAAAATTTAATAAAATATTAAAGTTGATATGAATTATTTTAATATTATGAGTTATTATTATTAATTATATTAATATATTGATTGATTTTATTAATTTATCAATTTATATTTGTAAAACAAAAATAAAATGACTTACAAAATGATAAAAAATTGCCCGGTATGCTCTTCTGCATTGAAGGCTACCCGGCTGAGCTGCAATACCTGCGGTACAGTGATTGAAAATGATTTCACGCTGTCCAAATTTGATAAGCTAAACGGCGATCAGCTGAACTTTGTTGAGATCTTTATTAAAAACAGCGGCAGTATTAAAGATGTGGAAAAGGAAATGGGCATATCTTATCCCACAGTAAAGGCAAAGCTTAATGATGTTATCAAAACCCTTGGTTATAATGTGGAAGAAAAGCAAAATGTAACTTCAGGTACTGTGCTTGACCAGCTTGAGCGCGGTGAGATAACCCCTGAGGAAGCGATAAAAAAGATCAATCAAAAAAATATCTAACTACAATTATTATGAATGATGAAATAAAAAGGATTCTCAGGCTTCTTGAAGAAGGAAAGATCAATTCCCAGCAGGCATCAGATCTCATTGATGCTGTTAAGGAAGAAAAAAATACTTCTGTACAATCAGCAGCAACAGATAAAAACCTGAAGATAAATGTACTAAAGGAAGGAAAGAACAAAGTGAATCTTTCTATTCCTCTGCGTTTCGCCAAAGCTATAATGAGGGCAACCGGTAAGCTTCCGGTCAAAGTTCACGGAGTTAAGGAAATAGATCTGAAAATCCTTAAAGAAGCTATTGAAGCCGGCTCTGACGGAAAGATACTTGATTATAAGACAGATGAAGGTCACCATGTTGAAATGATTATCGGGTAACACCGCCATGTAACATAAAGTATATAAAAAAAGGCACTCATTTAAGTGAGTGCCTTATTCATTTTGTAATATTGAATAATTAGGCTCTGCCTGTTATTCTCATCTTAAAGAAAGAACGCCATACAAAGTACAGTGCCACAAGGAAGAATATTCCGCCAACATACGGTGCTGTCTCGCGGAATGACTCTGAAATCGCCATTTCCATAGCAAGCAAACCGAATAAAGTAGTAAACTTAATGATCGGGTTAAGCGCAACTGATGATGTATCCTTGAACGGATCACCCACAGTATCACCAACAACTGTCGCATCATGAAGCGGTGTGTTCTTTTCTTTCAGGTCCACTTCAACTACTTTTTTCGCGTTATCCCATGCGCCGCCGGCATTTGCCATAAACATTGCCTGGAATAAACCAAATACCGCAATTGAAATAAGGAAACTTATAAAGAATGATACCGGCTCATTTGTTTTGCCCGGCGCTGAAAAGAATGCAAATGCGAGCGCAAATGAGAAGATAGCAATAAATATGTTGAACATACCGGTCTGCGCGTATTTTGTACATATCTGTACTACTTCCTTTGATTTTTCAGTCGAAGCGCTCATGCTTGCGTTTTCATCAAGATTAATATTCTTCTTGATATACTCAACAGCCCTGTAAGCGCCGGTAGTAACAGCCTGTGTTGATGCGCCGGTGAACCAGTATATCACCGCACCGCCGCAAATAAATCCTAAGATTGAATACGGATTAAGTATGCTTAAAACAGCTTCAGGCTGAATGCCCAGCGTATTCTTTATCACAAGGATAAGTGAAAATATCATAGTAGTAGCGCCAACCACAGCAGTACCGATAAGCACAGGTTTAGCTGTTGCCTTAAACGTGTTACCCGCGCCGTCGTTAGCTTCCAGGTAATGTTTTGCTTTTTCAAAATCAGGTTTGAACCCGAAATCTTTCTGTATTTCTTCTGAGATGCCGGGCTTTGATTCAATAAGAGAAAGTTCATAAATTGACTGAGCGTTATCCGTTACAGGTCCGTAACTATCAACTGCAATTGTAACCGGACCCATACCCAGCATACCGAACGCCACAAGACCGAATGCAAAAATTGATGCGTAAGCAGGTATCATAGAGCCGGGGATTGAAAGCGAAGCAAAATAAGCTATAAGCATCAGCACAAAAAATACCATGCCTGTCCAGAATGCGGAGAAGTTTCCGGCAACGAGTCCGGATAATATTGTGAGCGATGAGCCGCCTTCGCGCGAAGCGGTAACAACCTCGTTCACATGTTTGCTTTTTGGTGAAGTGAAAATTTTTGTGAACTCGGGTATCAATGCCGCGCCAAGAGTTCCGCAGCTGATAATTATTGAAAGTGTCAGCCAGAGATTATCGGGTAAATGTCCGATAAGTACTTTACTGATAACAAATGTTACTATCATTGAAAGTATAGATGTTATCCATACAAGTGATGTCAGGGGTTTTTCGAAATCTATGTCCTCATCTTTGCCGTATTTAGCTTTAGCCCAGATGCCGTTTATATAGAATGAAGCGATAGATGTAATGATCATAAGAATTCTCATCACAAAGATCCAGGTAAGCAGTTCTGTCTGGAACATCACGTCAGGAACTGCGAGTACAATAAAACTGATAAGCGCAACGCCTGTTACGCCGTATGTTTCAAAACCGTCAGCGGTTGGTCCAACTGAATCACCCGCATTATCACCGGTACAGTCAGCAATAACACCGGGGTTACGCGGATCATCTTCTTTGATCTTGAATACGATTTTCATTAAGTCAGAGCCGATATCGGCGATCTTTGTAAAAATACCGCCTGCTATTCTGAGCGCTGATGCGCCAAGTGACTCTCCGATAGCAAAGCCGATAAAACTTGCTCCTGCAAATTCACGGGGAACGAACAGAAGAATGATCAACATCATGATAAGTTCAACGCAGATAAGCATTACGCCGATGCTCATTCCGGCATCAAGGGGAATGTTAAGAAGCTTGATGGGTTTCTTTTCAAGCGAAGCAAAAGCCATACGGCTGTTTGCAAGAGTATTCATTCTTATTCCAAACTTGGCTACGCCATATGAACCAAGAATACCTATCACAGTCCACATTAAGATGAGAGCTACGCCCGCAACACCTGTGTGATTAAGCAGCCCGAAATAGAAACCGATACATATTGCTATGAAAACAAACAGTATAGCAAGGAATTTACCCTGCTGGCTGAGATATGTTTTACAGGTTTCATAAATTATCTGGGCAACATCAAGCATGCTTTGGTGCGCTTTTAATTTTTTTACCTTCATGAACTGCATTATTCCGAACAGGAGTCCGATAAAACATACAGCAATACCAATAAGCAGCATATTGTTCTGGTTTGCGCTTAATTCAGGTATTTTAAGATCGGCTTCGCTTGCGAAAGCTGTAACCGAGCTTAACAGAAATAACAGAGTACTTAGTATTATGTTTTTCTTCATATAGTTATTTAGTTAATATTATTCTCTCTTTCAATATCTGTACCGGGAATATCCCCGTCGTCTGAGGTCCTTTTTTTAAGCTCTTTTACGCTGCCGTTATACCTGTTCATCGTTGCAGCAATACCTGATTCAATAAAACTCAGGGCCGCATCTTTCGCGGCTTCAACTGATAACTCTACCAGATCATATTCTTCTTCATCAAACTCTGAAAGCACGTAATCTGCCAGGGAAAATCCTTCTTCGCTTCTGCGCATTTCAAACTCACTGCCTGACCTTATACCGAAACGCAGTCTGGAAATCTCATCAGTCTCCATTTCATACATCACGGATTTTATCCCGTTCTGTCCGCCATCAGAGCCGTTAGGCCGCATTCTTAATACACCAAGATCAATGTTAACATCATCATAAATAATAAGGATATTCTCTTTCGAAACTTCATACTTTTCGTAAAATTCTTTTACTGCTTTACCGCTCAGGTTCATATAAGTGAGGGGTTTCATTAAAACCACCTGATAAGTATTTCCTTGTGCATCTTTATGATCTGTTACAGCGTAAAGGTAATTGTTTTCAAACTCAAATGATTCTATTTTAAAGAACTCAGCTAACTTATCAATAACAAAAAACCCGGCATTGTGCCTAGTATTGTGGTACTTTGCTCCCGGGTTTCCTAATCCTGCTATTAAATACAATTTTCAATTACCAATTAACAATAATCAATAAAAACAATTGACTGAATTAAAACTATTGTACATTGTTAAATGTACATTGATAATTGCAAAATTACTTCTTCTCTTCTTCTTCGTCGTCTTTCTTGCCTTTAGCTATAACTTCAGGTTCAGCTGCTGCAGTTTCGCCTTCTGCCGCTGCGCCTTCAACCTTTTCTACTGCAGGCGGTACAACCGCTACTATTGTAGCAGTAGGTGTTCCGTGTATTTCAACGTTTTCAATCTTAAGATCGCCGATATGAATTGCGTCACCAATTGCAAGTGATGCGATTTCCACATCAATGTGAGCCGGAATGTACATTGGCAGACACTCAACTTCAAGTGTATGAAGCACATGCTGTATAACTCCGCCATCTCTTACACCAACAGGGGCGCCAACAAGCTTAATCGGGACTTCAACTTTAATTGTCTCGTTCTCTGAAATACCTAACAGATCAAAATGTATAGGTTTATCGCTTACGGGATCGAACTGGATATCTTTTAAAATACAGTTTTCAGCTTTATCAACACCTTCTATCTGAAGATTGATTATGCTTACTTCTGATGTATAAACGAAAGGATTTAATGCGGTATCTTTTACGCTTATCGCAACTGCGGGTGAATTTTTGTAATAAAATACACCGGGTATGAACCCTTTTTTCCTTGCTGTTTTAGTAGTTGAGTTACCCAGATCTTCTCTTTTCTGAGCAGATAAATTCACTATAGCCATTATATAACCTTTTTATTAAATTGTTTAGCGGAATTGTTACAAACCACAAAAATAGCGAAAATTTGCTTTTTAGTCAATTGAAAAGGCTGTACGGTAAGGTTAAAACCATAAATAATCTAGTAACGTAAAATATTGAATAATAATAAATTAGCCAAATATATTCCAAACATTAACGGCTGTTAGGCTCAATCGTTTCAAGGTTTCTCGATACTACGGATTAAATCTATAATACATAATTCAAAAACGTAACTACTTCAGCCAGCCTTCTTTCCTGTACCATTCAATGGTATCCCTAAATCCCTCTTCAAGTGTAAAGGATTCCTTAAAGCCAAGCTCACGTTTGGCTTTTTCAATTGAGCATATCCAGTATCTTTGCGTAAGCTCACGTGATTTTTCTATATTCAGCACAACGGGCTTGGGTGAAAAAAAGCCAAACACCTGTGAAAAGAACGCAGTGGTTTTTACAGCAAAATGCGGTATAGTAAGTCTAACAGTCTTTCTTCCGAGCAGTTTTTTGGTTATCTCACCAACATCCCGCCAGTTATAAAACTGTTCCGATGAAATGAAATAAATGCTTGAAGATGAAATTTCATTTTCACCTGCAAGTATAAATCCGCGCACAAGATCAACCCCATGAATAAGGCTGACGAGTTTATTATCAAACCCTATCATAGGCTGCAGGCCGCGGCTCATTGATTTGAAATATTCATAAATAGCATAATCCCTTGGACCGTATACAGCCGGCGGTCGTACTATAGTACAATTGAATTTATCAAAAAATCCCATCACAACTTTTTCCGCTTCTACCTTTGATCTGCCGTAAGTAGTCAATGGAAAGTAATCGCGGGTTTCATCAATGGGCTTGCCGTCAAATGAAGGTCCGACTGCTGCCTGTGAGCTTACATGTACGAATTTCTTTATCCCCGGGTTATACTTATAGCATGCCTCCAGCAGGCTTTTTGTTGCGTCAACATTCCCGCGGTAAAATTCTTCTTTCTTCTTTGCAAATGTTACCCCCCCAACGTGGTAAATATAATCAACATCACTTATTGCTTTTTTCAGTACCTCATCTGTGAAGAGATCGCCTTCAACAAACTCAACAGGCTTATCTTTAAGCCATTTTGTGCTGCTGTTTTTCCTGATAAGCGCTTTAACTTCATAATTTTTCTTAAGCAGCTCATCAATTAGATGTGAGCCGATGAATCCGGTACCGCCTGTTACAAAAACTTTAGCCATTAG
>JBHEKV010000210.1:0-11027 GCA_041859235.1 Ignavibacteria bacterium
TGCTTCTCAGCATATAAATTTCTGAGTTATTTGTATGGGCTAATATATCCTTAAAACCTTTGATAATTTATTTCTATATTTATAGATAATTGAACTGAAATTTGACGAAATTTTACAAATATCCGCTATTATTAATTGCCATTTTAATGGCAAATACAGTGATTTACGCTCAAACTGATTCGCTGAGAGAGTTGGTTGATAGCGTGAAGCTTGCCGGCGATACTATCACAAGGGGCAGTGAAGAAGATATCGAGATGCTGCTTGAAAACCAGACGGAAGATGCGGAAGATTCGAAACTGCTTGAGACATTGCTTCAGCTTGAAGCGAACCCGGTAGATCTTAATTCCGCCGGCAGTAACGAACTCCAGAGAATTCCTTACATTGATGCCATAATTTCCGCAAAGATCCTTGAATACCGCGGCAAAAACAAAAAATTTTACACTGTCGCTGAATTGAGATATGTTGAAGGCATTGATGATGACCTTTACGGTAAGATCAGGAAATATGTAATTGTGAAAAGCTCTACGGTAGATTTTGTTAAGGATGAATTCGGTATCATTCAGAAAATAAAAGACAGTAAAAAGGGTCTGCTGAGCAACATTTACTTCGAAATGCGCACGCGCTTTTCAAATGACCTACAGCCCTCGAGGGGATATCTTGAGCCGGGAAAATATCTGGGTCCCAGGCCAAAGTTTTACAACAGGTTTGTTGCGCGTTACTCGAAAGGCGGGTATATTTTCACGGGAAGCCTGCTTGCTGAGAAAGATCCCGGTGAGCTTAACTGGGCTGATCATGTTGGCGGTTTTGCCGAAATGAAATCAGGCATTTTGCTTAATCATTTGCTGGTTGGCGACTATACCCTGGAATTCGGGCAGGGCATTACGCTTTGGGGTTCATATTCATTTTCCAAAGGCAGCGATGCGGTATCGGGGATGAAGAAAAAGGGCGATGACATTGATTCATATAACTCGGTGAATGAAGTTCAGTATTTCCGCGGCGTAGCCGGGAAATTAAAGCTCCCGTCATCCATCGGAGATTTCAGCCTGTTCGGGTTCTATTCAAACAACAGCATAGATGCCTCTATAGATACAACGCTTAACCAGCTTTCGAGCGAGTATGAAGATGGCTACCACCGCACACAGTCCGAAATCAACCGCAAAAATTCCGGTAAGGAAAGACTATACGGAGGCAGGCTGTTTTATGAATCGAAATTTTTAGGGACCACAAAACTTGGCTTAACATATTATAATTCCGAATTTGATAAGCCGTTTGAGTATAAAGGATTGTATGATTTTTACGGCTCTAAGTCAAATGCGCTTGGTGTTGATTACGACATTGTTATAAAAAATGTAAACATTTTCGGTGAGTGGACCAGAAGTTACACTGATATTGTAGGCGGCGTTACAGGCGTTAAATTCCTTTTCTATAAGCTGGCTGATGTAGTGTTTATGGTAAGAAATTACCCGAAAAATTTTATCAGCCTGCATTCATACGGCTTTGGCGAGCAAAGCGGTACATCGCAGAATGAGTTCGGGATATATTCAGGTATAAGATTTAAGATCGGCAAACTTGCTGTAATTAATGCTTATTATGACCAGTATAAATTTCCCTATGCAACTTTCTATAATCCCGTGCCAACATCAGGCAGGGATTTTATGACATACACCCAGTGGAACGTAACCCGCAATTTGACTTTGTTCACAAAGTATAAGAACGAAATCAAAGAAGATGTGACCTCTTTTGTAAATAGCTACGGACTTGAAGAAGACAGGATATATGAACGCGGCCAGACCAATTACCGCCTGCAGTTTGATTATGATATTTTCAAGACTTTTCGTGTAAGGAGCCGCTTTGAATATGTTTTTGTTGATTACCAGGGATACCACTCCGCTGAAAAAGGATTGATGTTCTTCTCCGATTTCAGGGTAGTTCCGTTCAAAGATATAGTGCTTGACGGACGTTTCATAATTTTCCAAACGGACTCTTTTGATTCCCGCATCTACGAATATGAGAATGAGCTCAACGGTGTAGTATCAAACCAGGGTCTTTACGGCAAGGGCAGAAGGTGGTATCTGATGCTTAAGTACAGGCCCTATAAGTTTCTTGAACTATCAGCTAAATACGCTGAGACTATAATTGAAGGCGCTAAATCAACCGGTTCAGGCAACGATGAGATAATGGGTGACCTGAAGAACCGCTTCTCGCTTCAGCTTGATATTAAATTTTAACTTTCTTTAACATTTTCATTTCCTTATCTGTTACATCAAACCTGCTGATTGAATATAATTAATGACATAATAGAGCTATTACGGGAAGAATTCCCCGGGCTTAACCCAAAACCCGCTAAGGCTGACCCGCTGGATGTACTGATAGCCACAATGCTCTCACAAAATACCACCGATAAAACCAGCTACAGGGCTTTTATGAACCTTAAAAATGATATTGGAAATTGGGAAGATGTGCTGAACGCTCCGCTTAGTAAAATAAAAAACGCAATCAGGGTATGCGGACTGACTAACCAGAAATCAGCGGCTATAAAAAAATTGCTTAAAGAGCTGAAACAGAAACACGGTAAGTTAAGCCTTAAGTATCTCAGCAAATTGAGTGACGAAAAGATCTATGAAGACCTTTTACAGTATGATGGCGTTGGGCTAAAAACAATTTCATGTGTAATGGCTTTCAGCCTCGCGAGGGATGTATTCCCTGTTGATACGCACGTTCACCGGGTAACCAACAGGCTTGGGATCGCAAAAGCTGTTACACCGGTTAAGACATTTGAACAGGTTAAGGATAAGATTCCCAAAGGTAAGAAGTTTTTGCTGCACACACTGCTTATTAGGTTCGGCAGAAAAATATGCCGTTCACAGAATCCGCTCTGCGGAAGCTGCAGGCTTTATGAATTGTGCTGTTTCAGAGAGAAGGAATTTTTTGCCGAAAAGGAGGCGTTAATGATGAAGAAGACAATTCCTGTTGATAATGATTTTATAATTTTGGAGCATGTATAAATTGCATTTCGATAAGACAAGGGTAAATAAGATTTTGATTATCAAGCCTCAGGCTATAGGCGATGTATTGCTTTCAACCCCTGTTATCGAAAATATGCGTCATCATTTTCCTGATGCTGAAATTAATTTTTTAACCCAAAGCTATTGCCGGGAAGTGCTTGAAGGGAATCCGTACCTTAACAGGGTACTTACTTATGATATTAGCCATGGTGACAGTTCATACTGTCTTATCAGGAATATTCACAAGCAGAAATACGATCTTATTCTGGACCTCTTCGGGAACCCGAGGACTGCGATAATCGTGTTCAACAGCGATGCCCGGTACAGGGTTGGTTTCAGATTTAAATGGAGAGCGCTGGCATATAATATTAAAGTAAAACCCAGAAGCAGTGAAGTGCATAATATTGAGTTCAATCTGGATGCTGTAAGAGCGCTTGGCCTTGAGGTGATTTCTGACAAACCAAAATTCTATCTCAATGGTGTTCACATGGAGTTTGCTGAAGAGTTTTTCACTAAAAGCGATCTGGCTGGAAAGCAGGTCATTGGCTTCAATCCAAGCGGTACCTGGCCAACCAAAGTGTGGAGTGAGGAAAAGTGGTCTGAGCTGGGCAGGATGTTCAGCAAAGATTCACGTATATTATTATTCTGGGGTTACGATAAGGAAAAGGAACTTGCAGAGAGAATTCAGAAGGCAATCGGTAATAGCGCTGTACTCATTCCGGAAGTTAATTTAAAGTACATGGCGGCGCTGATAAAAAAATGCCGCCTTTTTGTTACCAACGATACCGGTCCGATGCACATTGCAGGGGTGAGCGGCGCAAATACTGCAGCGATTTTTGGCCCAACGAACTCGAATTTACAGGGTCCCAGGAGCAAAAATTCAATTGTAATAAAAAATGATACATTGAATTGCTTAGGATGCAATTTAACTCAGCTAAGTGAGTGCCCCAATGAGCATAAATGCATGAACGGGCTCAGTTCTGAATTTGTATATAATAAACTATTGGAATTTACGAAATTACGCGGCAGATAAGGAACTTATTGCGGGTGTTTTATCGTTTAATTAGTGTTGTTAAAATAGAAGGAAAATAAAGTGTATAAATTAAGGTTTTTTGCTGTGCTGGTTTTATTATTTGCTGCTAAGATTGTGCTGGGTCAAAACGCCTTTGAAGATGTCCTTAATAAGGCTGCATCCGAAAATAAACGGGTAGTAATTGATGTTTATACTGACTGGTGCGGCTGGTGCAAAAAAATGGATGCCGAAGCTTACAGTAATTCTGAAGTAAAGAAATTACTTGAAGATAATTTTGTAGTTTACAAACTTAATGCCGAAGGCAAAGATAAATTAACTTATAACGGCAAGAAGTATACCGAAGAAGAGCTCTCTTATTATTTTGAAGTATTCAGCTTCCCGACAACTATATTTCTTGAGCCTGACGGCAAGGTGATTACATTTAAGTATGATAATTACCCGATGAAAAATATACCGGGATATGTAAAGACGGATGAATTCAAAAAACTGCTTATCTTTTTCAGGGATGGTAAGTATAAGGATATTGATCTGAGCACTGTTATATAGTAACCCTATTTATCATTATATAAAAATTGTTGTACCACCAAGCGGGCTGTAAGCCCGCTTGATTATTTTTGAAGCATATTGAATTGTTAAGAAATGTGTACCAGTATTATTAGGAGATTCTGAATTCTGTTAAATAAGCATTAAGCAAAGTACATTTCATTCATTTTTTAAAGATTTTTCTTAATTTAAACCAAACAAATCCTTTATACAGCATTAATCCAATTTAGCAATTTTTGTATAATTAGAATATAATTATAAGGAATTTTACGAAAAAATGAAAACAAAGTACTTACTTTTTACAGCACTTTTAATTTGCGTGTCTTCTCTGAATGTATTAGCGCAGGATAGCAAAATTACAGGCAAAGTTCTGGATGGAGCAAACGGCAGCGTGCTGCCTGACGCGGTGCTGAAGATCGAAAATCTAAACAAAGGGACAGCATCAGATCTTGACGGAAAATTTACATTTGATAATATCGCTTCCGGCGAGGTGAATGTCAGGGCGTCATATGTAGGCTATGTTTCGCAGATGGTAAAGGTGAACATTAAATCAGGTGAAGTGGTCAATCTTGATTTTGTGCTGCAGCCCGAAGGCGCTTTGACAGATACTGTGACGATTGAAGCGACAAGAATACAGAATAACGAAGCCTCCATGCTGCTGAAGCAGCAGAAGGCTGAAAATATCCAGGACGGGATATCCAGCCAGCAGATAAAAAGAACCGCTGATGCAACAAGCTCGGAAGTATTAAAAAGAGTAGTTGGTGTTTCTATTGTTGATAACAAATTCGTTTTTGTAAGAGGTACGAACGAAAGATACAGCGCTACAACACTGAACGGCGTAATCCTGCCCAGCACAGACCCTGAAAAGAAAGCGTTCTCGTTTGACCTCTTCCCAAGTAATCTGCTTGAAAACATTGTGATATCAAAATCATATACCCCTGATCTTGTCGGTAATTTCTCCGGCGGATTAGTACAGGTAACAACCAAAGATTTCCCAGACCAGCTTTCGCTGAATTTTACATCATCTTCATCTTATAACACAATTTCAACAGGTGAAAATTTTCTTTCCTATAATGCCGGCGAAAAAAAGCTGTTGTTCTTCAATTCAGGCAGAGATAACGGTACAAGGCAGCTGCCTTCTGTATTTCCTGACCAGACAGTGCTTTCATCAAATTACAATGTGCAGGAAGTAAAAACATTCAGCCGCGCGCTTACCAACAATTGGGCGCAGGAAAAATCCTCAGCACCGCTCAACGGAGGGTTCCAGTTATCACTTGGCAATAATTTTACACTCGGGAAGTCAAATAATCTTGGTGTTTTCGGGGCGTATACTTACAGCAATTCCTTCAATTCAAAAAGTATAGAGCGTCAGAGCTTTACTGCAGACAATATGCAGGAATCAAGATACACAGGCAGTCAGTCTGAATACGCTGTATTATGGGGGGGCCTGCTTAATATGAGCTTCAGGGCCGGTGACAACAATAAGTTCAGCTTTAAAAATACATATGTCTTCAATTCTGAAGATGAAACTGATTACCAGGAAGGCTTCAATAATCCCCAAACGCAGGATAGAAAACTTTACTCAACGAAATTTGTTGAGCGTGACATGCTTTCTTCGCAGCTATCGGGGGAGCATTTCATAAGCTCTCTTGGTAAATTAAGGATAACCTGGCGCGCTTCTTACTCTGAAGCCGACAGGAATGAGCCTGATTACAAAACACTGCGCTACCAGAAAGATATGGGGACAGAGGGCAGGTATTTTGCATCACTTAGCACAGGCGAGCCTAATTCGCTTGGCGGCGGAAGGTTCTTTTCATGGTTAAAAGATATCAACCGTTCGGTCGAATCTAATTTTGAATTCAGCTTTAAACCCGCCAAAAAGATCGAAGTGAAAACAAAAGCAGGTGTATTCTATAACAGGAGCTCAAGGGATTTCAGCGCAAGGCTTTTCGCACCAAAACTTGTTGACGCGAACAATTTCGCACTGATATACCTTTCACCTGATTCCTTATTTATGCCAGAGAATATTGATACCAATAAAATTTTATATTACGAGCTTACAAGAAAATCAGATTCATATGTTGCCACAGAAGATCTTGCGGCCGGGTTCATGATGTTTGATGTTCCATTAGGCAAACTCAGGACAGTGATCGGGGCAAGACTTGAATCAAACTTGAGCAGACTAAGCTCATTTGATCAGATTGGTGATCCCATCCATCGAAACGTAAACAAAAATGATATTCTTCCTTCAGTTAATCTGACATATGCCGTGAACCCGCAAATAAATCTGCGAGCAGGTTATTACCAGTCAATTTCAAGACCTGAATTCAGGGAAATAGCGCCATTCAGTTTTTACGATTTTGCAGAACAGATATTTACTATAGGTAATCCCGGGCTTGAAAGGAACATTATAAGGAATTATGACCTAAGGTTTGAATATTTCCCGTATGCCGGAGAAATAATTTCAGTGAGCCTGTTCTATAAGAAGTTTGATTCACCCATTGAGGAGGTATTTGTTCCTAATTCCGGCGGTGATAACAGGATAAAAACTTACCAGAACGCAAAAGGCGGAGCAAATAATTACGGAGTTGAGCTTGAAGCAAGAAAGAATCTTGGTTTCATTTCAAAACATCTGAAATACTTTTCGCTTAATACCAATATTTCCATAATTAATTCAAAGGTCGATCTCTCCGGAATCGGCTCAACTGTAACCAACCTTGAAAGAAGACTGCAGGGACAGTCACCCTATACCATTAACATGGGGCTGTACTACGATAATTCAGATCTTGGAACAAGCGTAAATTTATCCTATAACCGTTTTGGCAAAAGAATATCTGAAGTAGGACTTGAGGGTCTTTCAGATATAGAAGAGAACGGCAGGGATGTAATAGACCTATCTGTAATGCAGCGTCTGTTCAAGAACTTTGAGGTCAAGTTTACCGTTAAGGATATACTGGCTCAGGATTATCTGTTTACCCAAACTGTCGGCGGTAAAGAAGAAATGTTCAAAAAAATAAACGCCGGAACCGGGTATTCACTAAGTCTTTCATTCAGGTATTAAGATGTGAATGTTAGAGATAAGTTAAGAACTTCGCTTAAATCCCGCTAAATCAGCGGGATTTTTCATTTTCAGTTAAGATTTATTCACAGTACATTAACAATTCCTTATTGGCTGTCTAACACTCATATCTTAAATTTGTTCAATACTAAACTACAAATCAGAAAACTAAAGCAAATTCCAGAGAAAGGATTCAAAATGCTTAAACAATTTCTATTAGCTGTTGTATCGGTAATAGTGTTAGGTTCATCAGTATTTTCTAATACATGGACAGATACATTGTCAGGCAGCATCACTTCAAATGTTACGCTTCAGAATACAAAAAGATATCTTATGCTTGGAACCGTATTTGTAAGATCAGGCGGAACGCTTAATATTCCCGCCGGAACACAAATATTCGGTGATAAGAACTCAAAAGGTACGCTTGTAATTGAAAGAGGCGGAACTATCAACGCCAACGGAAACTCAGGCGCACCGGTAATATTTACCAGCGCTCAGCCTGTAGGGTCAAGATCTGCAGGAGACTGGGGCGGCGTAATCATACTTGGTAAAGCCAGAATAAATACTGCTTCAGGTTCTGATACTGCTGCTATTGAAGGCATTTCACCATCAGTTTATTATGGCGGCACAAATGATGCCGATAATTCCGGAACTTTCAGGTATGTAAGGATAGAATATTCAGGTATAGCGCTTTCGCCAAACAATGAGATAAACGGTTTAACAATGGGCGGAGTGGGTTCAGGCACAACAATTGAATACATTATGGTTGCGTACAATGGAGATGATTCATTTGAATGGTTTGGCGGTACGGTTAACTGTAAATATCTGATTTCATACAATCCGGTTGATGATGAATTTGATACAGATTTTGGATACAGAGGTAAGCTGCAGTTCCTTCTTGGAATAAGGAAACCCGGTATAGCAGACGTAAGCGGTTCAACATGTTTTGAATCAGATAATAACAACGGACCTAACAATAATACACCCAGAACACAGCCTTTGTTCTCTAACGTAACATCAATAGGCCCAAAACAGTATGATACTTCTGTTGTCAATCCAAATTATACAAGAACAGGGCATCTAAGAAGGAATTCACTTATTAGTGTAGTTAACTCAGTTGCAATGGGCTGGCCTACCGGCATGTATTATGACGGCTCGGGGACAACATGTGCCGTGCAGAACGATACTTCAAGAGTAAAAGCTAATGTATTCGCAGGATTGTATACACTTGCGGGCTCAACTAACGCAGGATGCGGCTTTGATGCATCAGCTTATACCAATTCAAACAATACAATATTTGCGGCAATAACCGGAGCGTTACTCAACAATCCGTATGGCGGTGTTGTAACTGGAAACTATTCACCTTCATTTTTTGCTCCTTCTGCTGGTTCACCGGCATTAAGCGGCGCCAATTTCACCCTGCCGGGCATGAATGACCCGTTCTTTACACCTACAACATACCGCGGTGCATTTGATCAAAACAGCACATGGGCTAACGACTGGACGAACTTCAGACCGGATACAATTAATTATAAAACAATGCCGATAGGTATTGAACCGATCAGCAACATTGTTCCGGCCAAATTCAGCCTGGAGCAGAATTATCCAAATCCGTTTAATCCAAATACAAACATAAAGTTTAATGTTGCTGCAAATGGATTTGCGAAGCTTGTAATATTTGATGTACTTGGCAGAGAAGTGGCATCGCTTGTGAACGAAGAACTTAAAGCAGGTGAGTATGCTGTAAACTATAACGCAGCAAACCTTCCAAGCGGGGTTTATTTATACAGATTAACTGTTGATGGAAACAACTCATCATTTGTTGCTACTAGGAAGTTTGTCTTAGTTAAATAATAACAAAAGAAACAGTCATAATTCTCAAATATTCAAACGCATTTCCCCAAAACCCCGTTAAAACGGGGTTTTTTATTTTCGAGGGTTACTGTTTGTTTTTAATCGAAAATTCTGTTAATTTAGCATATTCAATTGGGTACAATTCATAAATAAAGGAGAAAAAAAATGAGAATAACAAAATTTACAATTTTGTTGATGCTGGTTTCAGTATTTCTTGTTGGTTCGCTGCAATCACAGGTTAAAACCAAGACTACAAGTTACTGGAAAAAACCTGCTGCATTCACAATAGAATGGAATTTTTCATACTCCCAGCCGCTGCCAAATATGAGCGGGGAAATGGGTGAACAATTTAAATTCAAAAATTACGGCGTAAAGACCGGATTCGGAAGCCAGATATATTTTAAGCTTACTACTGATAAGAAAGGAAGACTTCGCCCTTATTTTACTTTGGGTTATGATCTGTTCCTCAATACCGATAACACTGCAGCGTACATTCCTGCAAATATTCTGAATCAGTGGCCTCAGGATAGTTCTGTGAACACATCTGTATCCGGTAAGTCAAAGATGTATCTTCATAACTTTTCCGCTGCAGCGGGTTTCGAGTACGCGTTTTACTCAAAAACAAAGTGGACTCCGTATGTGAATTTTGATTTTGGTCTCAATATGTTATTTGGTACTTACAAACAGACACCCAGCAGCACAGGCCAGGAAGTATCGTATACTTACAAAAACGCTCCAAGATTAGGAATAGGTCTTGGCGCAGGGGTCAATGGCAGGCTTACAAAGAACTTTGGTATCGCAATTGGCGTTAAATACAAACTGCCTAATCTATTGTTAAAGGATTCAAAATCTTCAACCGAAGTAAACAAAATGTATATAAACGATAAAGAAGATATTGCCCTAAGTCCGAACTTATCAAAGGACAGAAACATGATGTACCTCCAGCTGTATGTAGGAGCTACTTTCTTTATCGGCAAGAAATAGTTTTTCCGGCAGAGGAAAATTTTATCTAAACCCCGCTTAACTCAGCGGGGTTTTCTTTTACCTTACGAAATAACATCAATCCTGCTGCAAAAAATATGATGATTGATAACACTGCATATCTTTGGTTACCGGTTATCCATGAAACTAGACCGAATGTTAAAGGACCCAGTATAGTTGATGTTTTTTCAAAAAGGCTGTAGAATCCATATAACTCAGTTTTCTTTTCATCGGGGATGAGCCTGCCAAAAAAACTGCGCGAAAGTGCCTGTGAAGAACCCAGGAACGTACCCGCAAAGGCTCCTATTATCAGGAAAGTGGTTTTATCGTTTGCGAAATATACAGTAAGTGTTAAAACAGCCCAGCTTATAATGATAAAGATCAGTGTTTTTTTTGTGCCTGTTTTATCCGCTACCCAGCCAAACAGGAATGAACCCAATAGAGCGGTAACCTGAACAATAATGAAGAATAATATCAGATCGGCAATTGAAAAATTCAGTGTTGTTTGCGCGAAATTAGCGGAAAAGAATATTATAGTGTTAACACCATCAAT
>JBHEKV010000024.1:0-4040 GCA_041859235.1 Ignavibacteria bacterium
TGTAATACTCTTTATCTTTTCCCTTTTCAGCAGCCGGCAATAGCTCCCTGAACTTTTTTTCCGTAGACGCCGGGTCGTCGTAATTCCATAACTTATCAAAATCCCTTTGCTTTGCCATATTATTTTATTGCTCCTTCTTTACCAATAATTCTCCTCAATATTCCCGTCTGACCTGTATGGTATGATTCATGGAATGCCAGGAATGTCACCATCCTGTATTTTTCATTGTCATCCCGCAGGTCAAGCTCCTTAAGCCTCTCTTCAAGTACATGCTGACCCTCATTATAAAGCTCCAGCAGTTTGCTTAGATCAACCAACTCACCCGGCTCTGCTGCCTCAGCTCCGCGGTGATACATCTTCATTTCATCGCCTGAAAGCTTATCAAGCCCAATTAATTCCCTGATATCATCACGGCTGACTATAATATGCCCCAGTATCCAGTTAATGGAGTTCCCTCCGCCCGGCGGGGTTACTAGACTTTCTTCGTGAGTAATATCTTTTAAGTTTCGGTTAAGGACCATATGAGAGGACTTTAAAACAATTAATGTTTCGTAATTATGCATTGAATGGATAAAGTTTTACCTTAAGTTTGAAAATAATTTTTCTATTGTATATTTTGCCCAGCCGTGATGCGCAATTTCGCTTTCATTAGGAAGCTCAAATCTATCAAACCATCTATACTCACTTATTTCACCTGTGGGCATTACCTCCGGCAGCGCATCCACTTTCTGCCAGTAATGGAATATCAGATGCCATGAGCCATCATTGCCAATAAACGACTCGATGAATCCAAGTGATAAATTAGCCGTAATATAGCTCATTTGTTCATTCAGTATCCGCCTTGCAGCATCCGAAGGATGCTCATTGAACCGCACCAGATCATCCGGGATAAACCACCCCTTTTGATGGTCGTACTTGTTCACGTCTTTATACTTGCACAGAAGCACCTTATTGTTATGAATAAGCGCCACATCTGCAACTAATTTTACTTTTTTATCGTCAGTTGTTATCATATTTTTGCATTAGAACTGTAAAATTACGTGTAAGTTTTTGAAGTTGCAATTGCCATCTGAATATTTTCCCTGCTGTTGGTCTTGCCGCATAGCGGTGTGACCGAAAGCAAAGGCAACCCCCATCGTAGATTTTTTCAACATTAAAGCCAATAGACAAATTTCAATTTAACAGTATTCTGAAATCTCATCCCCCCTTTGTCAAGGGGGGGACTATCATTGCGAACATGCTATGAGTTGAAATCCACCGTCAATCAGTATCCTTAGTCAATCTGCGATGGGGGTTTGCTTCCAGCTTTATCAAAGGCATTGCTATTTCTTCAATTATTTTTTAATTGAAAATTATTTGCTAAATTGGGGTTCAAAAAAATTCACAATGGAGGCTACGCCTTACTGAACAAAGTGAAAGAAGGTAATGATTTGACGCTTTTATTCAATAAAATTTCCGAAAAAGAGAAACGAAGAAGGTTAAGAAATAATTTAACTAAAGCTGAAGTTTTACTCTGGATTCAGATTAAAAACAGGAAACTGGGTGTTCGTTTTCTTCGCCAATATGGAGTGGGCAAGTATGTTATTGACTTCTATTCTCCGCCAATAAAGCTGGCTATTGAAGTAGATGGGGTAACACATTTAACAGAAGAAGAACTTGAATATGATGAAAGAAGACAGTACGAAATTGAACAAGTTGGTATACAATTCATAAGATTTACAAATTGGGAGGTTTATAACGATATTGAAAATGTAATTAATAAGATCTCCGATAGAATAAAAAGCATACAGTCCTAATAGACTTTTTTAGTTTCTAAAACCCCCAACGTAGATTATTTCAACACTGTAATCCATAGACAAATTACAATTTAACGGTTTTCTGAAATCTACTCCCCCCTTTAACAAAGGGGGGACTATCATTGCGAACATGCAATAAGTTGAAATCCACCGTCAATCAGTATCCTTAGTCAATCTGCGATGGGGGTTTTGCTTTTACTCCCCTCTCACTCTTGCCGCAAAGGGGTGCGAGCAAAGGAATACAAAAAAAATGTCCGTTCATTGAACGGACATTACAAATCATGGTAATCTTTTAATCCTTTAAATCATGGTTCAGTCTTTATAATCCACCCTAAAACTCGGGATCCCCGTTATATCTTCACCGATTATCAATGTATGCATTTCATGTGTGCCTTCGTAGGTTTTAACTGATTCCAGGTTATTCGCATGGCGCATTACAGGATATTCATCAAGTATTCCGTTTGCTCCTAAAACTTCGCGGGCCATACGGCATATTGTTAACGCTATTTCGCAGTTATTGCGCTTAGCCATGCTTATATGTGTATGCTTAATTGTGCCGTCGTCTTTCATTCTGCCAAGGCGGTAAACCATTAATTGACCCTTTGTAATTTCATTCAGCATCCAAACAAGCTTTTCCTGTGTCATCTGGTATGCGGCAATGGGTTTATCAAACTGAATGCGCGAGAGCGAATATTCGAGTGCTGTTGCGTAACACTCCATAGCTGAACCAAGTACACCCCATGCAATGCCGTACCTTGCCTGATTAAGGCAGCCTAAAGGTCCTTTTAACCCTTTAACGCCGGGCAGCAGATTTGCATCAGGAACAAACACATCCTGTAAAGTGATTTCACCTGTAATTGATGCGCGCAAAGAAAGTTTTCCGTGTGTTTCGGGAGTCTCAAATCCTTTAAATCCGCGCTCAACTAAGAATCCGTGTACAACGCCATCAAGCTTAGCCCAAACAACGGCAATATCAGCTATTGGTGAATTCGTTATCCACATCTTTGCGCCGTTAAGTATATACCCGCCATCAACTTTCTTCGCGTTGGTTATCATACCGCCGGGGTTTGAACCGAAATCAGGCTCAGTTAAACCAAAGCACCCTATCTTTTCTGCCTTAGCAAGTGAAGGAAGCCATTTTTTCTTCTGCTCTTCACTTCCGTAAGCGTAGATTGGGTACATAACAAGTCCCGATTGCACCGAAGCGAAGCTTCTTAGACCGGAATCTCCCCTTTCGAGCTCTGTCATCATTAAACCGTAAGCAACGTTGTTCACTTCCATTCCGCCGTATTCGGCAGGCAGGGTCGGACCGAAAAATCCAAGCTCCGCCATCTTGGGAATCAGATCCCTTGGGAAAGTCATTTGCTGGTTATGCTTTTCTATAACCGGTATAACTTCGTTGGTAACAAAGTCACGGGTTGTATCGCGTATCATTCTTTCTTCTTCAGAAAGAAGCGCGTCTATATTGAAATAATCTACACCTTTGTAATTTGTTGACATGATGTTTCAAGTTATCCGCAAATATTAAGCTGATTCCGCGGATAATTCCTTTCTATTCTCTTTTGATTTTCCTCTGGGCGGCTGTTTTTCAGAACCGAGTCCGCTCAATATTTTCTTTAAATGTTTACTGTTGCCTTTTATCTTTAGCTTAATGAATTTTTGGAGATATTTGGTTGATACAATATCAGCTTCTTCGTGAAGCATATTGATAATTTTATACGCTTCAGGGTCGCCGGCGGGAATTTTAATTTCAACTTCATCAATTTCATTTTTCATCTCATCAATTATCTTATCAAACAGGCTGCCCATGTTTATGCCTTTGAAGGCTGAAATGAAAACTGAATTGGGATATCGCTGCTTTAATGCTGAAATAAGCTCCTGCTTGTTATCATCTACAAGCTTATCAACTTTATTGAATACCATTATTACCTGTTTGGAATCAGCCCCGAGATCTTTAAGGGTTTCTTCAACAACTGCTATCTGGTCTTCATAGCTCTCGCTCGAGAGGTCTGTTACATGCAGCAGAATATCGGCCTCAACAACTTCGGCAAGTGTGCTTTTAAATGATTCGATAAGATCATGCGGCAGGTTGCGGATAAATCCAACCGTATCACTGATAAGCACTGGCTGCGGAAGCTTCTCGCCGTTAATTTCCTTGAGTACCTTTGTAGAAGTATCAAGCGTTGCGAAAAGTTTATTTTCAACATACACGCCTGCGTTTGTAAGCAGGTTAAGCAGTGTTGA
>JBHEKV010000074.1:0-3934 GCA_041859235.1 Ignavibacteria bacterium
ACAAGCTGTCACGCCTGCGGCGTGCCTTCCCCTCCTTACAAAAGGAGGGGAGCTGTATATACTACGAAAGATTTTCCGTAATGAAATCATTAAAATGCTCTTTGTATCCTGCTTTGTTAAGTGTGTTAATATGCTGGATCAGTAATTTACGTTTCTGTTCACGCTCAGCTTTTTTGCGGATAATCAGCAGATCAATTGCGCGCGTATCTTTATCGCTAAGTTCACTTTTCAGCTTTTCAGTTTTATCTATGAATACATCATAATCTCTTACTTCGCCAAGCGAACGGATAAGCAGGCGCAACTCATTATATTCGGCTTTGAATTTTTTCTTCGGGAATACCCCGCGGAACATTTTAAATACCGCCTGCACACGCCGCGAAGCGACGCGCATATCATGCAATGCCTCAATATCGCTGCCATCAATTGTGCCCTGCTCATGTACCGTCATTTCATCAAACCTTGTGCGCAGAATTTTGAGCAGGCTTTCGTCCAGCGGGTGATTCGGGTCAAGCCCAGGTATTTTTTTTGCTTTAGCCATTAAGTTTATTTACTTTTCATAACTTTTTCAACTTCGTTTAGAAATATCTCCAGTGTTTTCATATCTTCAATGTCAAGATCAACTAACTTACCTTTTAAAAATTTTTTGAAATCAATATAATTGACTTTGTTCTCTTCATCAACAAATCCATAATCTCTAAAAGCCCAACCAAATATCTTTGCATATCTTTCTATCTTCTCGTGATTTGAGTGCTGCATCCTTTCGAGAGTAAAGTAACCAATCTCCTCAGCCGGATGACTTCTAAAAAATAGATAACTGTATGCAGGTATAACTTCAGCTAAAGCGCCATCAGTACTCATTGATATTTTATTGAACAAGTAGAAATAAAACGGATTATAATCTCTGCTCTCTGTTAACGTATCAAGCAATTCAAAAGTCAATGAATCATCTGCCGCTTTGAATTTACCTTTAAAATAATCTATTGCAATTGTGCTTACAGGAGTATTTTTTAAAAATTCATTTTGTTCCGTTTCGGTTAAATATTCCCAATATTTTGTTTGAGAAAAAGTATTATCATTTCCGAAAATCAGAAACAACAAAATTGTGATCTTGAAATACTCTCTTATACTCTTTGTGTCTTCGTGTCTTTGTGGCAAATTGTTATATATAATATGAGGTTTAATATTCGCGAATAAGTGTTTCAGCGGGTATATTAAGCTCCTTGTTCAATCTGCGAATCATTGGCAGACTTAACTTACGTTTACCTGAGAGCACTTCCGAAACACGGCTTTTATAACCAACGATCTTAGCCAGTTCTTTCCGGCTCAGGTTCATATGTTCCATACGGAATTTGATCGCTTCAATAGGATCCGGCGGGGGAATTGGATAATGCTCATCTTCGTATTTTTCGACAAGAATAGCCAGCACTTCAAGTTCGTCCATTTCTTTTGAGCCCGGTTTCAGATTTTTCTGCATCATACTGTATATCTTACCCAATGCAGCTTCGTGTTGTTTTTTAGTTTTAATTGCCTTTATCATAAGCTATAGTTTTAACGTTTATTTTATCATACTCGGAATGTGTACCAAACCAAACAATAAATACGAGTCTAATATGATACTCAAAATCAACAATCAATCTGTATTTGTTTCCTTTGATATTGAAAACAACTCTTTTGGTTCCAACTACCGAAGCATTTCTGAAAGTCCGTTTCATATCATTATGGTTTACCCAATCGGACTTCCTTACTTCTTCATACCAGGTTTTAAGAGGATGCTCTGCTTCGCTGTACTTAATCCACTTCAGCCTCAAAGTATTCTTTGATACTATTCTCATATTTTTAACATCTAAATATAACTAAAAAGTTACCAATATGGTAACTATAAATTTATATGTAAATGAATTTACTTAAGTTAAATCATTAAATTTTCTTCAATGCTATCTTTGCAAGGGGAGTAAGCTTTAATTTCTTCAGTTCCTTTTCGGTAAATATTTCTGCGCCAAATGAATCATTGCCGTCAGGCTCACGTTTTAATTTATCGATATCTTTCGCCTCTGCTTTAAATATCACACCCGTATGATGGAACTCCTCTTTTTTTGATTCATGCGTATATGCTTCAACGGTTATGAGCTTGTATGATTTAAGCTTTAATCCTGTCTCTTCGATAATTTCGCGTTTCAGGGTTTGCTCGGGAGTCTCGCCAAAATCGGTTTTCCCGCCGGGCAGGTCCCACCTGCCCTTAAAAGGACCCTTACCTTTTTGAATAAGAATATACTTACCCTTATAAGTTAATACCGCGTAAACCCCGAACCGTGTAGATTGTATTTGTTTTTTCTTAGTCATTATCTTAATCCTGAACGCAGTGAAGGATCTTATAATTAAATTTTGTTTTTATAAATAACATTGATGTTTTTTTATTAGCTCCCCTCCTATTTTAGGAGGGGAAAGAGACGGACTGAAAGTCCGGCTCAGGGGTGGTATCACATTTTTATATTTAATTCGTCAGCACAAAGCTTTACTTATTCGCCAATAACTTTGATTGTTAGCCCACGACTTTCCTGCCTGTTTTCTCAGGAGTCGTGGGGAAATTGGTGCACTTTTGTAAAAACCGTTTTAACGGTTTGTACATTCTGGTTTTCCTGATGAGATTCCTTCCTCCAACTCCGCTGTAGTAAGGCTAGCTTCATTTCGCTTCGTCCGTCAGAATAATTGCTTCACAACCCTATACGTCCCCGCATATGCATCAACTGTATGCGAGATCGGTTTTGAATAACCGCCGCCGAGTCCGAGTGAAACCGGAATACCGCGCGCTTTGCACTCACCAAGAACCATCCTGTCGCGCTCCATTAATCCGCGGAGTGTGAGCGCAAGCCTGCCGAGCGAATCTTCCGCAAGGGGATCAACCCCCGCCTGGTATAATATTATATCAGGCTTCCACTCAAAAATAGCAGGTAAATTTCTTTTAAGTAATGATAAATATTCTTCATCACCTGTGCCATCAGCAAGCTCAACATCTATAGTAGAGGCAACCTTAGCGAACGGGTAATTCTTCGCGCCGTGCATGCTGAAAATAAAAACATCGGGGTTGTGGCCAAGTATACCTGAATTACCGTTTCCCTGGTGCACATCAAGATCAATTATTGCCGCGCGGTGGATCATTCCGCATTTTATGAGATGCAGTATTACAACAGCAAAATCATTGAATACGCAGAACCCTTCGCCGAAGTCACGGAAAGCATGATGTGTGCCGCCGGCAAGATTACCGCTTATGCCGCACTCAAGTGCGCTTTGCGCCGCGCCAATAGCTCCGCCGACCGAAGCCAGTGAGCGGTAAAACAACTCTTTGCTCCACGGCAGACCGATGCGGCGGATAATTTTGGGGTCGATGGTACCGTTTGCAAATGAATCGTAATACTCCACGGAGTGCGCAAGTGTAATAATATCTCGACCCGGAAGTTCGGGTCCATACAGCTCACCCGGCTTGAGGATACCTTCAGCTAGAAGTTTTTCCCTGAGCATTCGGTATTTCTCCATTGGGAAGCGGTGCCCTTCAGGCAGCGGAACGGTGTAATGATCTGAGTAGTAAACTTTCATTTGCGGGACAAAGATATTTGAATATGATTTTAAGTTAAAGGGGGAAGGGAGAAACCGATTTACTGCTGAGACGCAGAGGCGCTAAGAAGTTTGAAACTTGCTCCCCTCCAATTTTAGGAGGTGAGCTAAAATGGGTAAAACAATACCGCAAATTTTTCCCGGGTGTATGCGCATTTTTACTTTGAATAAGAAATTGATTAAAGGTATTTTGCAGGATTAAAATGAAATAAAGACAAACCCCCATCTATATTTAATGAGGGATAACAGTTAAAGTATAATTTTCAATTAAACAATATTATAGATAGTTTTCCCCCCTTCAACCGAAGGGGGGACTTTATAAAAC
>JBHEKV010000014.1:0-7303 GCA_041859235.1 Ignavibacteria bacterium
TTGTAGAAACGGTATGCAAAACCCCTGCCTGATTTGCCAACAATATCCTCTTCGGTCTGCGCCAGAGTGTTGAAGCTCCACTGTGTGCCTTTTACTTCCAGCAGATAATTCTGGTAGCCCCGAAGGTGCGTTGTTTTGGCGCTTGATTCGTTCGAAAGACTGTCAATCCTTTGCCAGCCGTAAAAATAATTATTGAACCTGAAGTTTACTGATTGCGCGAAAATGCCTCCTGTAAGCATTAATGCGCCAATCAGCAGCAATAGTTTAGGTTTCATCTTAATTAAATTTTAATGAATCGTTATATAGCTGATACTTTAATGTATCTTAATTAGCCGCAGGTTACTGCGGTTTGTTATGCTGGATCTTCGGCCACATTTCATCATAATTGAAGCTCTTGAAAGTCGGGCTTTCTGAATTATGACATCCTGTACAGAATGCGGCTTTATCATCATGAATAATAAGACCGTTCTCTTTGGCTTTTTCTTTATCTTTCATAATTGAAAGCTTTTTGTATTCAGAACCTGCGCCGTGGCAAGTTTCGCACTGTACGCCGTCTTCTTTGTTGAATGTTGATTCAAATTCAGCCGGATCCATATCCTTGCCCAGTACATGGCATTTCAAACATGCCGGTGTTTCTGCTGCAGATGTAGTGAATCCTTTATCCTTTGCGATCTTATCAGCTTCCGGTGTCTGCAGCACTTTAAAAGCATTAGAGTGTTTGCTGTTCTGCCAGATATCGAGCTGTTTGCCCTGTGCATCTGTTTTATGGCATGCGCCAACACAGGTCTGCACGCCAACATATTTTCCTGTTGCTGCTTTGTGTGCATATTCAGCAAATGAAAAGCTGTATGCTGCAAGCGCAATAACAAGCAATAATGTGATAGTTAATTTGGTTTTCATCTTTTTTACCTCTTCATTAGTGATTTTATTAATGAATTTGTTTATTTATAAATTTATAAAAATTTCTTTATTAAAAACAGTAATTTATATAACGCTGCTGTGATCTAAAGCAGTTTATTTCACAAAATTCTTAAGCTTCTTTTTCTTTTCATTCAATACTGTCGTTATCAGGTCATAATTATGTACATAAATGCTTTGATGAGAAGTGATCTGATTAAGAATTTTCTTGGCGTCTTCAACTTCTGCCTTATCTTCATTGCTAAGCTCCATACCTTTTGCCTTCTGTATCAATTCATTCAGCTCTGCTGATATTTTCTTCACATCGGCTTTCCATTCACCCATTTGGTCATCGTAACCCGCCTCATGGCATTTTAAGCAGATCATTTTATCGGGCTTCACAACTTTATCCGCACTTAAGTGGCAATCACCGCAGCCTGCGCCGCCCGTTTTCATGAAATCAGGCTGATTCTTGCCAAACACATTGCCATTGTAAACCTGCTCCTGGAACTTATGGCATTTAGCGCAGCTTTCATTTGTTTTGCTGCTTGAGTGGTGGCAGTTGTTACAGCTTTGCTTTGTTATTGTCAGCGTTCCGTGCTTCTGTTCATTTGAGTGGCACTTGTTGCATGAGATCTTGTTATCAACAATATGTTTGTTGTGTGAAAATTCCATATCAAACTTCTTAACATTTATCTCCTGTATACCTGAGTGGCAGCTGTAACACTCATTGGGGATGAACTCAGAAGCTGAAGAAAATTCAGGCAAAGAATTTGCCGCGCCAATAGTAGAGAGCGCGTTTTTCATGAGTCCGTATGCCCCTATGAGCAGCTTATCAGCAAACTGAATATTATGCACACTTTTACCTATCTCAACTATCTTAATATTATGCTCAGCCTGCTTCAGCAGTTCTTCGGCCTGTGATTTTTTCTCACTTGTTGATCTTGAAATTACCGGTGCTACAGTTCTATAAATTGAATTGATAGTGGCAACTCTTTTCGTCGTTCCGGCTTTCCACTGTTCAACCAGTTTGTCATATCCCGTACCGTGGCATTTTTCGCATGCCTTGCCACCTGATTTGGATGTTTTGATATCCATCTTATCCATTTCGTGGAAGACGTGGCAGCCGCGGCAGTTAATTCCGTTGAGGAACATGGCGCTGGGAGATTTTTCCACATTGAAACCGTTTTGGCCTGTGTATAAACTTACCATTTGCGTATGCGCATTAGTATGGCAAGACTGGCAATCAGGCGGTGCTGTCGGGTCCATTTGCTGTACTTTATGCTCGATCTGATTGTGGCAGGTAAAACACTTCATGCTGTGTTTTTTAATATGGGTTTCATGCATCAGTTTTGTATCAGTGAACTTCTCAAGTCTCTCGGTTTCAAAGTGACACTGAAAACATCTTTCTTTTCCTACGGTGCCATTGCCTGTAACGGTATTTGAATGGCAATCGAGGCATGCCATTTTATTTTCAACTACTCCTGTGTGGTCATATCTGAAGCCTGCCATCTGCTCCTTGGTCTTATTTTCCCAGCTATGGCAGGTTTTGCAATCGGCCATTTTATCATATTTATGCTCCGGGTCATCCGATTTCTTGAAATGACAAGTAAAACATGTTGCTTCGGTTACTTCAATGTGTGAGCCTTGCACAACCTGCGAGTGGCAGCTGGTGCATTTCAGAGTTTTGCCTCTTCGCTGTTCCTGCAGGTGATTTTTGTGTGAGAACTGCACACCCTTAAAATTATATGTAGAATCCTTTATACTCTGCATTACATGGCAGCCGGAACGGTCGCAGGTATTATCGGGAATTTCCGCCCATGGTTTGCGTTTTTTGTACGACTGCGAAACGTAACTTACTATTTGTACCAAACCGTTTAGCTTACCGCGCACAGTGCCCGAAATTCCCGGCTCAAAATGACACTCAACACAATCAACTTTATTATGAGCCGATGTCCGCCAGCTTTGATAGAATGTTTCCATGTAATGGCATGTTGGACAAAACGCGGGCCTGGAGGTATACTCGGCTGAACCTGCCAAAAGTATCAGAAACAGCCCCAAATAAATTCCGGTAAACAAGAGGAACCTTTTGTAACCTCTTATTTTCTTGAAAAATCTTACCGGTTTTACATCCTTAGTTTTTTCTTCGCTCATTTTAATAAATTGATTTCAAAAGTTCAATAACTCCACACTTTAAGTGTGTCTTTATTACTCACTTTGTTTTATCTTCGCTGTTTAATTTATTCTTATTTTCTTTTGAGGCGCTTTCCAATACAGCTTTCTTTTCTTCTTCAAACTTTTTCATGGCCTCAGCTTCTCTTTCAGCTTCTTCTTTTTCTTCCTGCATTTTCCTGTCAAGCTCTTCAAGCTCAAGAGGATGCTCGTGTTCCATTTGTTCGCGGGTTAAGTACCCCTTGGACCATGCTTTGTTCATCGGCGCAACATCAGGATTGATGAAAATGAAATAGAAATGCCAAACAAGTATTGCCAGTGAGGCCAGTATAGCTTCGTAGTAATGAATGGCGGTCGAAATATCCATTCCTGTAGTACCGACAATTTTAAGGAATGTATTTTCAAACCACAAAATGAAACCGGTGGCTCCCATAATTACCGTACCCCAAACAACCGCCCAGTACTCCATTTTTTCAATGTAACTGAACCGGCCAAGCTTTGGCTTTACATCAGATTTACCGATGAGATACAGCATTGAATCCCTGAAATCGAAAAGATCCTGCTTACAGGGAAGAAAATCCCTGACAAGCTGTTTGCCCCTTGGGGTAAACAGAATATAATATAGATGATACAACGAGGCTCCTATCATTACAATAGAAGCGATCCTGTGTACTATCCCGCGTGCTTCAAAAGCATTATCACCTATGATATACACTATCCATTTTACCCAGAACGCTTCGGGAAATTTGAGTCCGAAACCAGTAAGAATAAGTGTAATAAAACTGGTGAACAAAAGGAAATGCTGAACCCTCTCGTTCGCGCTCATTCTGAGGTACTTTATATCTTCAAAATTATCCTTGCCGCTCATTTCTTCTTTTCGCTCTTCTTTGTACCGTTTAACTTTTTCTTATGCTGGCGTTTCCTGTAAAAATCAAGAACATTATGGAATACCATAAATCCAATTAACCCGAATATCATGAACATGTAGAACCTGGTTACCCAGAATACCATAGGTGAATCTTCTTCGGGGTTGGTTAAGTGAATTTTTTTTGTAAATAAAACTTCTGTTGCCCCCGGGTGGCACTTTCCGCAGGTTTCAGGCAGATTCTTTTTATTTATAGTAGAAAGTGAATCCGTTGAAGGCCTGACGTTATGATTCCCATGGCAGCTTTCGCAGTTAGCGGCTTCTTTACCGCCGCCTCTGATTGCCAGGCCGTGGAAACTTTCGCTGAAAGTTTCTGATACCTGAGTAGGAAGATCATTTCTTTCAACAAGCTCAACGGAGCTGTGGCAATTTGAGCATAGAGTAACAATCTCTCTTGACTTTTCCAGTTTGTTATCAACATTTTTGGTCACAATACCGTGATTGCCATGGCAGTTGTTGCAGGTCGGAGCATCTTTGTTATCTTTGCTTACGCCTACCTGGTGAATACTCCCGGTGTAATCTTTAAGCTGGTTAGCATGGCATCCGGATTGTCCGCAGGTATTGGCTATGTTCTTCTTGCTGATTTTGCTGTCCGGATTATCAGTGCTTTCCATTTCGTGAGCACCATGGCACTGGTAACAGGTTGGCGCGTCAAAGTTACCATCCTTCAATGCTTTGTAATGCACGCTGTTCTGGTAACCTGTTATCAATTCTTCTTCGCCTTTGTAATTCTTATGCGGAATCTTGCCGTCTTTGTGACAGCTTAAACACTTATCTGTGAGATTCAGCTTTGAAAAATCGTTAGAAAGCAGTGTTGACTGTATATCGTGCTCTCCGTGGCAATCAGTGCAAGTTGGCGCTTTATCGCTGCCTTTAAGCAGTTCCTGCCCGTGTTTTGATTTTTTGAAATTCGCTACAGTTTCTTTATGGCACTTTCCGCAGGTTTCCATCAGTCTTGCGCGGTTAGTAGAAGCCTTTGGATTTTCGGGTTCCTGTATCATATGATTGCCGTGGCAATCAACGCAGCCTGCAGCTTCGAGCAATCCGTCTTTTTCAACTGAAGCGTGAATACTTGTTTTATAATGCTGAACAAATTTAGCAGAACCTTTTTCGTCACCGGGAAACTTCTTTTCATCAAGGTGGCACTCAAGGCACGCCTGTGATTCAACCGATATTTTTCCGCGGATGATCTTATGCGAGCCGTGGCAATCTGTGCAGGTGGGTGCGTTCTTGTTGCCTTTGTTCATAACCTGCATATGAATGCTGTTATTAAAATTCTTCTGATGCTCGCCGTGGCATTTGCCGCATGTTGAAGCTACTTCATTCTTCGCGATTTTTTTTACAACATGTCCCCCGTCGTGGCAGCTTTCGCAGGTAACATTATTTTTCGCATGCACGCTTTCAGAGTAATGCTGTATGTTCTGTTTTTTGTGGCAGCTTAAGCAGTTCTTTGTCTGCTCTTTGGCAAATTCCTTAGCCGGTTTTATATCGTGCTTGGTATGACAGTCATAACATTTAACTTTTGCGTGTACATTGGTTTCTATGTTCTTTGCTTCTTTATGGCATGTAATGCAGTTAACTTCAGTTGGGTTCTTTGAGTGAGGCAGTTCATCCGGGTTATAATTTTCGTGGCAATCTTCACACTCTGCCATATTATGCGCTGATTTCTTGTAGCCTTCAGGATTTACGAATAAAGATATCTTTTTACCGCCCTTATCCATTGTGAGATTTTTATCTTCATGGCAGCTGAGGCAAACATCAGTGCTTGCAGTCTTTATCCGTGAATAGCTATCCGCAAATATCAACAGTCCGCTTACCAGCAATACCGGCATCAGAACAATTAAAATATTTTTATAGTAGCTTTTCATATTCAAATTAAATCAAAAAAAGTGTGCGTGTGAACCGCTTTTCATTTATTCAGTTTTCTGACTTTTTAGTCTTCCCGTAGATCTCTTCTACTGCTTTTTTAAGTTCGCTCAGTTTAAAAGGTTCAGACATGTATTTAACGCCGTTTGTTTCGGTATATTCTGTGCCAAGTGAGGGAAGGCAGATTATTGAAATTGAACTGAATTTCTGTTTTATCTTGTTTTTAAGCTCCGCGTCAATATCCTTATCAATAATAAGGCAATTTACATCATTATTAAATGCTTTTATGAATTCCTCATTAATGCTTTCGCCGCTTGTGCAGCTGATGTTATACTGCCCCGGATCAAGTGTCTTCCTGATCAGCTGGCAGATCTCCGGTTTTATACTTAGTATATGTACTTTAAAATTACCCATATCATTATAACTATACTATAATTACATACAAATTACGTGCCATAAAATTGCCTATTTTTGAGATATTTTTAAACAATTTTGCGGTTAATGTGGAAAATATCTACAAAATTGAGGATTTTTTAGGGGAATGAATGGGGATAAGTTTTTACTTAATTCCTTTTGAATTTACATTTTCCACCTCACCCCCATCCCCTCTCCTCAAAGGAGAGGGGGGAGATGATTGGGTAATTTTAAATCAATCTGAATTTGTTTCAAGTAAGCGGAGCTTAATCTCCTTTTCACTTGACATTTGAAAACCCATTTACTATTTTTATATGTGACTAAATAGTCACATATAAAATGTATGGAACTTGTATGGAAAGCTTTATCGGATAAAACGCGCAGGAGGATACTTGACCTGCTGCGCGAGAAAGAAAGAACCACCGGTGAGCTGTGCAAACATTTCAGGAAGCTAACAAGATACGGAGTTATGAAACACCTGAACATACTGCATAATGCGAACCTTATTATCATCAAGCGCGAGGGCAAAAACAGATGGAATTACATAAACCCGCTCCCGATTCAGGAAATATATGAACGCTGGGTAAGAAAATATGAAGCGGGATGGAGCAGCTATCTCATTAATTTCAAAAACAATATGGAGAACAACAAAATGGAAAAAATTAAATTCCAGGTAGCAGTAAGAATTGATAAACCTATTAATGAAGTATTTAAGGCGTTTACTGATAAAGATACTATCAGTAAATATTTTGTAAGCGCTGCAAGCGCGCCAATAAAGGCTGTTGGCGATAAGATCACGTGGTCATGGGGCGAGCATAAAGCTGAAATTGTCATTACTGAATTTGAAGAAAACAAACGCGTTGCATTCACCTGGCCCGGCTACAAGGTCGATTATGACGTGCATGCATTATTTATATTTGAAGAAGTTGACGGAAAAACACGGGTATCTGTGACCGAAGAAGGCTGGAAGGACGATGAAGCGGGTATAAACAGCTCACTTATGAATAACGCCGGCTGGAAAGATATGCT
>JBHEKV010000246.1:0-6329 GCA_041859235.1 Ignavibacteria bacterium
TAATATTTCGAGAACAAGGGGTTGCAACCCCTTGTTCTTTTAAAATTCAATCAATGGCAGGAATTTATCTACATATCCCCTTTTGTGATACCAAATGCATTTACTGCGATTTTTATTCTATTACCAATCACTCCAAAAAAGTTGAGTTCCTAAGTTCGGTCAAAAAGGAAATTCGATTTTACTCCAAGCAGTTAGCTGATAGAAAATTCGATTCAATTTTCTTTGGCGGCGGAACGCCTTCTTTATTGAGCTATGATGAATTCATACCAATATTTGATGAACTTTACAGCAATTACAGTATTTCGGGTGATACTGAAATTACAATAGAAGCAAACCCCGGCACGCTGGACTTAGGAAAACTCGAAGTTTTTAAAAAACTGCCTATTAACAGAATAAGTTTTGGCGTGCAGTCATTTATTGATAGCGAATTGCAATTTTTGACAAGGATACACTCCGCAAAGCAGGCAAAGGAGTCAATCCTTGCCGCAAAAGCGGCGGGATTTGATAATGTAAATCTTGATATGATCTTCGCACTGCCTGATCAGACCATGGATAGCTGGAAATACAATCTTGATGAAGCCATTAATCTTGATACAAAACATATTTCGGCATACTCGTTAATATTTGAAAAAGGAACCATGCTCTACAGTATGCATGATAAAGGACAAGTACAGAATGCAGATATTGAACTTGAGCAGCAGATGTATGAATACACAATGCAGCACTTAACTGATGCCGGCTACAGGCAGTATGAAATATCCAATTACGCCAAGCCAGGTTTTGAATGCCGTCATAATTTAAAGTACTGGACTCTTGAGGAGTATATATCATTCGGACCTTCAGCTTCATCATACATTGGCGATAAGCGGTGGACGAATATTAAAAATATCGGCAGATATATTGAGCTTATTGATTCCGGAAAACCGGCATATGATTTCATCGAAACGATTGATAAGGAAACATCTGTTACTGAGCATATTATGCTCGGTCTTCGGAGTGTTGGAGTAAACTTTGATGATTTCCGAAAGAGACATAACATTGATTTTGAATCAGCATACTCAGCCCCTATAGAGACACTGATCACCAACGGCTACGCCGTTAAAGATGCGCACTCTATTTCACTCACCCGAAAAGGTTACGCTGTATGTGATGAAATAGTGGCAACCTTATTCTGAACGAATCTTTGCGAAGCAAAGATGAGTGAAGTCACGAAGTGCTCTTCTAAATCCCATTCGGAAAGCTATGCCTTCTTCTGGGGCTAAAGCCCCAATTTTTTCACTTTACTTTATCCACGACCTGAAGGTCGTGGCAATTCATATTCGGAATTTTCCTCAATGCTGTAATATGAAAGTAGGGATAAAAAGTTAAACATATGTTGTATTACAAGAACAAGGGGCTGCAGCCCCTTGTTCATAATTGCCTCTGGCAATTTGCACTGACTACGCACGAATCGATACAGTTCATGCACTCCAAGACCACAAAAAAGTGGTGTCAGGTATATACCTGACACCACTGAATATACAAACTAAAATTTAATCCTTAATTTTCCTGAATTGACTCCGGCTCGATCTTCTCCGGGAGCTTGCTTTGCGAAATATCCACAAACACAAGTTCATCAGCTCCATCTTTGTATGATACCATTACATGCGAGCCTTCTTTGAATGAACCCTTCAGCACTTCTTCACTTACAGGGTCTTCAACATATTTCTGTATAGCCCTTCTAAGCGGTCTTGCGCCGTATTTGGGGTCATAGCCTTTTTCAGAAAGGAATGTTTTTGCGGCATCGTCAAATTCAAAAGTAATGCCAAGCGCCTGGATTCTCTTAAGCAGCTGTCTTGTTGATATATCGATAATTCTGAATATATCTTCCTTGGCAAGCTGTTTAAATGTTATCAGGTCGTCTATCCTGTTAATGAACTCAGGACTGAAAACGCGCCTTACAGATTCTTCGATCTGTGTCTTCATCTTATCATGCTTATCTGTCTGGTTGGGGTCGCCAAAGCCCATACCGCCAATTGACTTAATATCGCGTGTACCGATATTTGATGTCATTATAAGTATAGTATTCTTGAAATCGACCTTTCTGCCCAGACTATCAGTCAGCATACCTTCATCAAGTACCTGCAGCAGGATATTAAAAATATCCGGGTGCGCTTTTTCAATTTCATCAAGCAGTACCACTGAATACGGCTTACGCCTTACTTTTTCGGTAAGCTGTCCGCCTTCTTCGTATCCAACATATCCCGGAGGCGCGCCTACCAGGCGCGATACATTGAATTTTTCCATGTACTCGCTCATATCAATTCTTATCAGGTTCTCTTCGCTATCGAAAAGGAACCTTGAAAGCACTTTAGCCATTTCGGTTTTACCTACGCCGGTTGGACCGGTAAATATAAATGAACCGATCGGCCTGTTGGGATCCTTTAAACCCGCCCTTGTTCTGCGGATAGCCTTAGAAAGCTTTACAATTGCCTCATCTTGTCCGATGATATATTTCTTCAGCTCATCTTCCATCTTAACCAGCTTATCGCTTTCTGATTGTGCCACGCGGTTAACCGGGATGCCTGTCATCATTGAAACAACATCGGCAACATTCTCTTCGGTCACTTCGTGGACGATGCTCTGGGATTTTACTTCCCAATCCAGTTTAGCCTGTTCAAGATCGTTGAGCAAATGTTTTTCTTCATCACGCAGCTTCGCTGCTTCCTCAAAGTTCTGGTTCTTGACAACCTGGTTCTTCTTTGTCTTAATGTTCGCAATATCATTTTCCAAAGCAACAATGTTTTCGGGGACAACAATATTTGCAAGATGCACCCTTGAACCTGCTTCGTCCATCACGTCAATTGCCTTATCCGGCAGGTAACGGTCTGTGATATATCTTGAGCTCAGCTTTACTGCGGCTTCAATAGCCTTATCGGCATATTTAACATTATGATGCTCTTCGTACTTATGCTTGATATTGGATAAGATCTGCATGGTCTCCTCTTCTGTTGTGGGATCCACGATGATCTTTTGGAAACGTCTGTCGAGCGCGCCGTCTTTTTCTATGTACTGCCTGTACTCATCAAGTGTTGTTGCGCCAATGCACTGCAGGTCTCCCCTTGCAAGCGCGGGCTTGAATATGTTCGATGCGTCAAGCGAGCCTGACGCGCCGCCTGCGCCTACAATTGTATGCAGCTCATCTATAAAAAGGATAACATCCTTGGCTTTTTCAAGCTCATTCATAACGGCTTTCATACGCTCTTCAAACTGTCCGCGGTACTTTGTGCCCGCAACCAGCGAAGCAAGGTCAAGCGTTACAACGCGCTTATCGTGCAATACGCGTGATACTTTTTTCTCTACTATTCTAATCGCAAGTCCTTCCGCGATAGCTGTTTTACCAACGCCGGGCTCGCCAATTAACACTGGGTTATTCTTTTTCCTGCGGCTTAAAACCTGAGCAACGCGCTCAATTTCTTTTTCCCTGCCCACAATAGGATCAAGTTTCTCATCCATTGCAAGCTTGGTCAGATCACGGCCAAAATTATCCAGCACGGGAGTCTTGGTGCGTTCCGGTTTCTTTTCTGAGGCGGGTGATTTCTGCTGCTGCTGCTGCGAAGACTTACCGCTTAGAATTGCGGAGAGCTCTTCCTTCACTACTTCATAAGTAATGCCGAACTGCTGCAGTATCTGCGAAGCAAGATTATCATCTTCGCGGAGAATTGAAAGCAGCAAATGCTCAGTTCCGATGACATCTGATTTAAATATCTTAGCTTCAAGGTATGTTATCTTTAAAACTTTTTCAGCCTGTTTTGTGAGCGGTATATTACCAACCGTTAATGTAGCGCCGGATTGCCTTACCGTATCTTCAATTGTTTTCTTTATTTTGCCAATATCTTTTCCAAGATTCCTGAAGATCTTGATTGCGATCCCCTCTCCTTCGCGGATAATTCCGAGCAGAAGATGCTCAGTTCCGATGTAATCGTGTCCCAGGCGAATGGCTTCTTCCCTGCTTAACCTTATCACATCCTGAACCCTGTTTGAAAAATTGCTGTCCATAATATTATTTTCTCTTATTTACTAAATTCAACAATTTACGCTAAAATTTAGTTTCCTTTTGCTAAAATTACGCTTTAATTCAAAGATTTGCAATGATTGGCATTATACATTGCATAAATTAATTGCCGAATATGGGTTACATACGCAGATTTTTGACCGCAAGGATATGTTAATCAGGTCTTTCTTAAATAATTGGACCTTTTGAAAGAAATGCGGAATTCTGACCCATTATTGCGGATCAGCTTCACGGTTCCGCCAAGCTGCTCTGAAAGTATCTTAACCAGTTTTAATCCAAGTGAATTAGTATTGCCGAAATCGACGCTCTCGGGGATACCAATTCCATCATCTCTGATAATAAGCACATAATCGCTTTCATTCAGTTCTTTAAGGTCAATGCATATTTTTCCTTTTCTAAGATCAGGGAAAGCGTACTTCAGGCAATTGCTGATGAGCTCGTTTATTATCAATCCGCATGGAATAGCGGTATCAATATCCAGATAAATACTGCGGAATTCAATTTCCGGCTTCACCCTTTCAATGCTGATACCGTATGATGAGTACAGACTGTTCACCAGGTTCTTTATGTAATCATAAAATTCTATGACGGATATATCAGTTGAGCGGTATAGTTTTTCATGTATAAGCGCCATTGTTTTGATGCGGTTCTGGCTTTCTGCAAACAGGCTGTGAATCTCCTTATCCTTAACGTGAGCTGACTGGAGTTTGATAAGACTTGAAATTATCTGCAGGTTATTTTTAACGCGGTGGTGAATTTCCTTAAGAAGCATATCCTTCTGCTTAAGTGAAGTCTCAATAGTGTTCTCATATTTTTTTCTGTCGGTGATATCACTGTGAATACCAATTGAGCCTATTATCTTTCCGTCTGTATCTTTAAGCGGGGCGCTTGATATTTCTACCCAGATAATCTCTCCGGACTTCTTTTTCATCTGCACTTCGTACCGGTCGGTGAAACCATGTCTGCGAAGCTTGATCCTGTCTTTCAGGAAATCCCTGTATTCTGCCGCGGCTAAAAATTCTCCCGCAGCCTGACCAATAAGTTCATTTTTGCCGTAACCGAACATGTTTATGGCGTTATCATTGGCAAAAATTATCCTGTCGTTGTTATCCACATACAGGATGACTTCGCTCATGTTCTCAACCAGAGTTCTGTACTTAAGTTCGCTGTCTATCAATGCCTGCTGAGTGCGTTTGAGCTCGGTAATATCATACGCAATTCCAAGTACTGCAGGCTTTCCCTGGAAATTTATGTTTGCGCCGTTATAATCCAGCCACTTCTCATTACCGTTTTTATCGATAATTTTCAGCTCATACCGGGCGGGAACATCTCTTCCTTCAAGCCTTGCTTTGCCCCGCTCAATTGCAATATCCATGTAGTCAGGGTGAACAAGCTCCCAGAAATTTTTCCCCAGCAGTTCTTTTACACCGTACCCGGTAATATTGGCAGAGTATTCATTGCCGTAAATGAACTTGTTTTCGGAATATATAAAAATTGCAGCGGGGACTGATTCGGTCAGGCTTCTGTATTTATCTTCGCTTTCCCGAAGCAGTCTTTCGGCATTTATGCGGTCTGTGATATCAACGTGAATCTGATCTATCGCGTATGGCTCGCCATTTTCATCAAGCTCGGGGTAATAATACACATCCAGCCAAATGGTTTTGCCTTCGCGGTTTATGATGCGGTACATATAGCGGAAAACATCCCTGAATTTGTTATCACACCATGCCGCATGCGCCTTCAAAAATCCGTCAAGGTCGTCTTTGTGGATGCTTGAGAGTATCTCTTTATCGCTCAGTGAGTTGAACTCTTCGCGGGTGTAACCGGATTGCCTTGTGAATTCTTTATTGGCAAGGGCATAACCTTGTGTATCCTGTAAAATGCGCGTGAACGCTATCGGGGCATTTTCAACTACTTTTGGGTAACCGAAAAGTGAAAAGTCATAAGTTTCCAGCTGCTTTTCAAGTTCAGTTATGCGTTTTTTAAGGGAAGCAATCTCCGCCTCCTGCGAAACTTTTTGCTTAAGAGGTTCCTTTTTCATACTATCTGCATATTAATATTAATTTTGATAAAATTCTATAGCTATTTAAGAGATTGATTTATTTGATATTTTTTTGCTATTTTTAAGTAAATTATCAATATAATGGAGGCGTTTTATGGGACTTTTTAAAGAATTCAAAGAATTTATCTCGCGCGGCAATGTTGTTGATCTTGCCGTGGGTGTTATTATCGGCGCGGCTTTCGGGAAAATAGTTTCTTCGGTTGTAGATGATAT
>JBHEKV010000122.1:0-11847 GCA_041859235.1 Ignavibacteria bacterium
TCTGCAAGCATTGCGGCCGTAGATTGAACTTTTTCGCCGGCACTGCCGGATAATACAATACCATTCGGTCTTTTCAGGTTATGTACAAATTCCGGACTAATGAACTTAAGAGGGTTAATTTCGCCTTTATGACTATTTACATCTGATTCATACTTTCTGCTGAACTCCGGTCTTGAAGGTGAATTTTTGATCACACCAATCTGGTGCCCTTCATCTTCAGCCATTTTCACAAGCATATTGCCTTTAAGATCATTACGTTTTGTTCCGTGCTCTGTACAAAGCTCCAGAACTTCTACAATTGAAAAACCGCTGAAATCAATTGCTTCGCTGATAACATCTGTTAAGTCTTTATCCGTTGCGGTTTTGCGGGCAATAAAGCCGGCTTTTGATGAATCAGCGATCTTACAAATGTCCAGTGAGGGGTTCATGCTGCCAAAAGGTGATGTTACCGTATTAAAACTCTCAGGTGTAAGAGATGAGGTCTGCCCGCCTGTCATACCGAACAGAAAATTATTTGCAACAATTACTGTTACATCTGCATTCATCAGAGCAGCATTAACTATGTGAAGCAATCCTATCATAGAGCCGCCATCACCGATCAGAACAATTGTTTTAAGCTTGCCGGAAGCCAGCACTTTATCTGCAACGGCAATGCCTGTAGCAAAACCGGTTGAGCGGCCATGTGTTGTATGAACAGTATGGACCTTATCAAAGAGGGCATCGGCAAGACCGATACAGCCAATATCAGTAACAAGACATACATCATGCGGGTTCAGATCAAGTTTCACAAGCGCATCATTAAGCTTTTTGAGAATATTTGAGTGTCCGCAGCCTTTGCAAAATGGCATTACAGCACCGTGTGTCATATAGGTGCAGAGTTCTGCTGTATTCATAAATTCACTATCCTTTCAATTATTTCATCCGGGGTTATCATTGCACCGAGTTTATTTATTCCGGTTACATTATACTCTTTCAAGGTTGGTTCAAGAAGCATTCTATACTGCCCGTTGATATTCTCTTCTGCCACAACAATATTCCTGCAGCCTTCAGCTGCCTTCAAAATCGCCTTTTGGGGAATTGGAAACAAACTATATATCGTAAGCGATGATATCTTCCTGCCTGCTTTCCTTGCCATTTTCACAGCGTCTTTCATAGTTCTGGCAGTAATTCCAAAACTCACAACAAGCGTTTCTGCATCCTTTTCGAGGTCTTCTTTCACCAAAACCATTTCATCTCTGTGTGCCTGAATTTTATCTTCAAGATGTTTCAGTGTTGCCAAAGTCTCCGGGTCATTTTTCTTAAGGTAACCATTTGCATTGTGGGCAGAGCCAGTTGCCGTTACTTTCACTTTTCCGCCAACAGGTGCAAATTTGGCTATCATATCGGGGGAGTCGAACCCATACATCTTCCATGCGGCAAAATCCGCGTCATGCTCGGTAATGACATGCCGGTTTGCAGAAGGCGGAGGTTTCAGTTTGTTGTAATCCAGACTCTCAGTCGTCATCCCAACTTCTTTATCTGTAAGCAGCACAACGGGAGTGCGGTATTTCTCAGCCCAGTTAAAAGCTTCAACGGTTAGCTCATAACATTCTTTTGAATTTGTCGGGTATAAGACAGGTATTGTATAACCTCCGCTTGACGCGAATTCTGTAATCAGTATATCGCCCTGTGCACCCTGAGTCGCGCCGCCTGTACAAGGCCCTAACCTTTGCACAACGCAAATCACAACCGGTGTTTCCGTTATCATTGCGTACTGTACTGTTTCGATCATTAAAGCCCACCCTGGGCCCGATGTGGCAGTCATAGCTTTCACACCGCGCATTGAGGCACCAACACAGTATGCAAGCGCTGATATTTCGTCAGGGGAGCTTATTGCTATTCCATTGTTTAAAGGTAACAGGTCTATCAAACCCTTATAAATTCCCGATGCTGGTGTAATCGGGTAACCCGCAAAGAACTTGCACCCTGCCTTGATCGCTCCTTCAGCTGTCATCTGATTTCCGTTTCGCAGGGCAAGTCTTTTAGATGTAGTGTTCATTTTCATATCCTTATAGTAAAAAACTAGTATCTGTAATACAAAATTACAGAGGATATGTTACATAAAGAATGATTTATCTTTGGTTTTGGCAGTAGGGATAAAAATCATATTTAAGTATGATATATGTATTCCCGGGAGATTCCTCTTACTTTTCCAGGGCTTCTTTTACTTTTTCAAGTGCTTCATTAACTTTGCTATCCGGGGCATTTGATTCCCAAGTAATCTCATAATTGCCTTCTTTTGCAATTATATTCGCATCAACATAAAAAGACATGAAAAGTACTTTTTTTTCTGCTTTGATATTATAACCATCATTAATCTTTTCGATCTTTACATTGTTATCATCAACCTGCTTGCTGAGCTCAGTTTTTAATCCTTCAAGCTTATCCAGTAATTCCTGTTTCGTTTTTCCCGGTTTTGGTATGTTTATCATATTTGCATAAATTAAAAAAAAGCCCCGAAAATTTCGGGGCAAATAAAATATCTATTTTGCCATTTCAGCAGGCGTTCTGTCGCCTTCTTTTATACGCCTGGTTTCAATATCTTTCCAGTAGTGGCAGGCAACAGTATGCATTTCACTTGTGCCTCCAACTTGCTCAAGCACAGGCTCAATATTCCAGCATTTGCTATCTGTTGTATATAATTTGCTATCAACATACTTGCACCTTGTGCAGAAGTGGCAGCCTGCGGGGTAATTTGTTGCGGCTGGCACATTCCCTTCAATTGTAGCAAGTCTGCCGTGGCCCTTGTTAAGTTTTGGAATTGAATTCAGCAGGCCCAGTGTGTACGGATGCTTGGGATTGTAGAATATCTCTTCTGATACTGAATATTCGGCAACTTTAGATGCGTACATAACAGCTACGCGTTTTGTAACTTCCGCTATTACACCCAGGTCATGTGTTATCATAATAACTCCCATGCCAAGCTCATCCTGAAGTTTTTTTATAAGCTCAAGTATCTGTGCCTGCACTGTTACATCCAGTGCAGTTGTTGGTTCATCGGCTATCAGTATTTCAGGGTTACAGGAAAGCGCCATGGCTATCATTACTCTCTGTCTTAAACCGCCAGAAAGCTGATGCGGGTAATCAAGGTATCTCTGTTCCGGCGCAGGAATACCCACCAATCTCAGCATTTCAATTGAGCGTTTTTTGGCTTCTTCTTTTGTAACTTTCTGGTGAAGCATAACTGCTTCATCAATCTGGTCACCGCATGTGAACACCGGGTTTAACGAAGTCATTGGTTCCTGGAAGATCATCGCAACATCGTTGCCGCGAATTTCCTGCATCTGTTTATCATCAAACTTGGTTAAGTCCTGTCCCTTAAATAGAATTTCGCCACCAACGATCTTTCCCGGCGGATTAGGAATGAGCCGCATAATAGAAAGCGCAGAAACGCTCTTACCGCATCCTGACTCACCTACCAAGCCAAGTGTTTCACCCCTGTCCAGATCATAAGAAACATCATCTACAGCTTTTGCGACACCATCATCGGTATAGAAATATGTTTTGAGGTTCTTTACTTCAAGTAACTTAGCCATATTGTAATTAAATTTAATATTATTGGCAAATTAGCAAAAAATAATTGAGAAAATAAAGGGATTTATCCGTTATTTCAGAAAATCAGCAATTTCATTACTGAACTTAGCCTGCATTTCTTCGGCTTCGGAAATTGTTGCTGCCTCAGTTATTATGCGGATAATAGGCTCGGTATTAGATTTCCTGAAATTCGCCCAGCCGTAATCAAAATCCAGTCTCAGGCCGTCTTCAAAGTTCTGCCTGTAATCCCTGTATTTATTGCGCAAAAATTCCAGGATTGATTCTGCGTTAATTTTCTCAAGCTGGATTTTCGATTTTCTTATATAATATTGAGGTAATGAACTTTTGTATTCTGATACCTTGCCTCTGAATTCAGCAATTTCGCTTAGTATGATGGCAGTGCCTACCAGTGAATCTCTTCCATAATGTACTTCTGGAAGTATTACTCCACCGCTTCCCTCACCTCCAACAACGGCCTTCACAGCCTTCATTTTCCTGATAACATTAATTTCACCAACCGGCGATTTATAGATCTTTCCGTCAAGTGACTTTACAACATCATCAACTGAACGCGAAGTTGAAAGATTTATTGCAGCGATCCTTTTTGACTTCTTTGTTTTTGAAAGCACATGTTTCACAACAGATGTAATGGTATTTTCCTCGCCAAATGGCTCTCCCTTTTCAGTGATTATCACAAGCCTGTCTGCATCCGGATCGATGACAATCCCGATATCCGCTTTGTTCTTTTTTACCTCCCGGCAGGTGCGTTTAAGATTCTCGGGAAGCGGCTCGGGTTTACGTGTGAATTTTCCGCTGGTATCGCAATCTATTTTTATCACTTCACAGCCAAGTTTCTCAAGCAGTCGCGGTATAACTATTGAACCTGAAGCATTTACACAATCAACTACAACTTTGAATTTCCTTTTCTTTACAGAGGAAATATTCAATGTGCTGATATTGAGCACTCTTGAAATATGGTAATCAAGAAATCCAGGATAATATTCGATCTGTTTGACCTTTTCTGCGGTAACATAGAAGTTTGAAGTATCATCAAAATATTTCCACAAGGCGGCATTTTCTTCTGCATCAAGGAAAATCCCCCAGTTGTTTATGAACTTCATACCGTTCCACTCCTGCGGGTTGTGCGAGGCCGTAATTGAAATTCCGCCTGCGGCTTTAAGTGCTTCCACTGCAAGTGATATTGATGGTGTTGGCGCAATCCCGATATTAACAACTGAGCATCCGCAAAAGAGCAGTGTTGTTTCAACAAGTTTCTCGACCAGTTCACCGCCCATCCTGCCATCTCTGCCGATAACAATTTTCTTTCTGCCTGTGTACTTTGCAAAAGCCGTTATGTATTTTACAATATTTTCAGGGGTCAATGATTCACCGAAAATTCCCCTTATCCCCGAAATAGATATTATTGGTTCTTTCATAGTTTATTTTCTTTCACAACTTAAGTTTCTTTCTTTTGCTGATTATTATTCAACAAAAAAGCGGGAAGTATTTGCTCTTCCCGCTTTTTATTTCAAATCGATGTTTCAATGTCTATTTACTTCAATTCTTTAGTATGCAAGCATATCTTCTGCAGCTTTAAGGATCCAGCTATCCTGAGGCAATGCATAGCTTTCAAGGCTGAAAGGTATATGAACATGTAGTCCTGCGACACGTTTTACCGGCGCATCAAGGTACTCGAATGCGGCTTCAGCAATTTGCGAAGCTATTTCAGCGCCAAAGCCCATGAACTTTGTATCTTCATGGAACACAATTACCTTGCCGGTTTTCTTAACAGAATTGATGATTGTTTCAGTATCGAGCGGGACAATTGTTCTAATATCAATAACCTCAACACTGTAACCTTTTTTCTCCATCTCTCTTGATGTTTTCAAGGCTTTTTCTACCATAGCGCCGTAAGCAACAATTGTGAGATCGTTACCTTCTTTTTTTACAGCGGCTTTCCCGAATGGGAGATAATAGTCAGCATTCGGTTCAGGTGATTTTGCGTAACCCTGCCTGTATAAGAATTTGTGTTCGAGGAACATAACAGGATCTTTAAGCTGGCAGGCTGTTTTAAGCAAACCTTTTGCGTCAGCTGCATTAGAAGGATAAGCGATATACAATCCCGGACATTTTGCAAAGATAGCTTCAATGTTCTGGGAATGATAATGTCCTCCTCCAATGTATCCGCCTGTTGCAACTCTTATTGTAACCGGGCACTCAAAAGCGCCGTTTGAACGGTAACGGTACATAACGAGTTCATCTCTTATCTGCATCATTGCAGGAAAAATGTAATCGGCAAACTGAATTTCAACAACCGGTTTTAAGCCGCTTAACGCCGCGCCAACAGCTGTTCCGAGTATTGAAGCTTCTGCAAGCGGAGAATTAAAGCAGCGCTTAACGCCGAATTTTGTTGAAAGTCCTTTGGTAGCAGTGAATACTCCGCCTTTGCCGTCCTGAACATCTTCACCGTAAACAAGCATATTGGGATTCTTTTCCATTTCCTCGGTCAATGCATGATTGATCGCATCAACCATAACAATTGGTTCACCATCAGGAACGTTCGCTTCATAATCTATTTTTGTCTGCTGGTCATCGGGACAAAAGAGATTGTCTTCAACTGTTGTAGGATCCGGAAGAGGTTCAGCATAAGCCTCTTCAGCTGATTTAATAACAAGGTCATTTAACTCTTTCCTTGTTGCAGCGATCTGCTCTTCAGTCATTATTCCCCTGGCAACCAGTTCTTTTTCCAATTTCGCGATAGGGTCTTTTAATGTATCTTTTTCTATAGCTTCTTTGGAACGGTATTTATCCTGAGAATCAGAAGCAGAATGTGAACGGAGCCTTACTACATCGGCATATATGAATGAGGGGCCTTCGCCGTTCCTTGCAAGACGTACAGCTTCTTTGGCAGTGGCGTAACTTTCAAGAAAGTCAGTTCCGTCAATGTGGAATTTATGAATGCCTTCAAAACCCTGTACAACTTTATAAACCGAACCGCCTGCTGTCTGCTGCTCAATTGGAACAGATATCGCAAACCTGTTATTCTGTATGCAGAAAATTGTGGGAAGTTTTTCTCTGGCAGCCCAGTTGATAGCTTCAAAGAATTCACCTTCGCTTGTTGAGCCTTCGCCGCCGCCGACGTATGAAACTTCATCAGTACCGCGGTAAACGCAGCTCAGGGCAGCGCCAACTGCCTGCAGGTATTGTGAACCTGTTGGTGATGATGCAGTAGGCATTCTCAGTTCTTTTGAACCCAGATGCATGGGCATCTGCCTGCCGCCGGTAAATGAATCTGTTGCTTTACCCATGATATGCCTGAAAATCTCTATCGGAGTAATACCAAGAGCTGTTCCAATTGCGTTATCCCTGTAGTAAGTAAAGAACCAATCTTTTCCGCCTTCCATTGCCATAGCACATGCTACCTGGATAGCTTCATGGCCTGAGCCTGAGATCAGGAACGTTGCTTTACCCTGTTTTATGAGCATATCAATTCTATCATCAGTAAATCTTGTAAGAAGCATGGCCTTGTATGCATGGATCATCTCTTCGCTGGAAAGTCCGTGATTTTTTACGGTTTCTTTATGAAAATCGTATTCTAAGCTCTCTTTTGAACCATTTGAAGACTTTACAGTATTGGTCTCTTTTACAGCGCCATTAGTGCCTTTTGACTTCTTTTCTGCAGCAATTTTCTCTGCCATAGGAATAATACCCCTCTTTTTCTTATATATTTAAATATTTATTATTTTTACCAGGAAGTGTTGAAAATCACAAAGATTTCAAATATAGGGTTTTTTTAGATATTATAAAAGGGAAAACTATAATAACAACCATTAACCAAAAGTTAAATTCCTACATCATAATTTAAGTCTGTAAGAATAATGACTAATCACATATACTATAAGATTATATTGACAATTCTTAAAAAATACTCCATATTGAGGATATCAATTAACGTATTTTTTCTAAACTAAAAAGAAAAGGAAGTTCAACGATGAAGAAACTATTCCCAATCTTAGGTATGACAGCAATTGTGGTGTTGTTCTTTGGGTTGATTTATTCTGATCCTTTCGGGGCAAGAACAAACAATACCAACAACAACGATATAAACCCCGTCAATCCTCCTTCAAGCAATATCGTTAAGTTTGTTGACGATATGAACGGAGCAAACGATACAGTTGCACTGCGCACCCGCGGATGGAAACCTAAAAGAGGCCCGCTTAGCGGCCCTGCAGGCACATCCCCGAACTGGTTCCAGGGTAATTCAACTGTATTTAATGCTTTTGAAGGTCCGGCAACCGGTTATGTTGCAGCGAACTTTAACAATGTTACAGGTGCCAACACTATTGACCTTTGGCTGATCTCGCCAAATGTTAATGGCGCCGCAGGAGATACAATTTCGTTTTATTCACGCTCACCCGATGCTTCAACATTCCCCGATTCTATCAGGGTTTATTGGGCATCAAACGGTGATACAGTTCCAGGTTCAGGCAGTTTTGTTGAACTTGGAAAGTTTAAAGTATCAACCGCAGGCTGGCAGGAAAGAAGATTTACACTTCCATCAGCAGGAGCTTCCGGAAGATTCGCAATCAATTACAGAGTAGCTAATGGCGGACCTTCAGGATTGAACAGTGATTTTATAGGGGTTGATCTTGTAAGATTACTCGGACCGGCAGGTTCATCAGCTCCTAACTATTACAGCTCAAACTGGTGCCCGGCAAATACATATCCATCACTTCCTGCTGCAACATTCTACCAGTGTTCAGCATGGCTGGGTGATACATTATTTGCACAGGTTCCAAGCTCTACTGGTGCAGCAGCTAACACCATAATGAGATATACATTGGGCGGCACATGGACAGCAGGCGTACCGCTTCCGGTAGTAAAAGCAGGCGGTACATTAACTGCAGCCGGCGGTAAGTTGTATTACATTGGCGGCGGCAGCAGCGTCACAACAGGCTCTACTGATATATACGAATACAGTGCAGGTGTTTGGACTCTTAAAGCTCCGATGCCGCTTGCTGTTTCAGGTCATGCTACTGTAAACTGGGGTGATAGTGTTCTGTTTGTTACAGGCGGCCCCTGGGCTTCTGGCACTACCACTGTTAATTTTTACAGAATTGGTTCAAATACCTGGGGCTCATCAACACCATTTGCTACAGGCAGAAGATCTCATGCAGCCGGACTTTCAGGCAACAAAATATATATAGCCGGCGGTTTCCCGTTCACAAAGTCATTCCAGATAGGAACTATTGGTTCAAACGCTTCCACAATTACATGGGCAGCTGGTCCTGATATTCCGACACCCGCAGCATTTACCGGCTTGAGCCGCTTAGGCGGATTTGCAATCGGAAATGCATTCTACACTGTATGCGGTGAAAGAGGCGGTCCGGGCGGATATTACGATACAGTTCATGTATGGAGTATTTCAGGTAATGCCTGGTTCAGAGTAATTTCAGGTAAACCGGGCGGAGGTATGTCAAATATGTTTGCTGGAGTATCAGGCAGAGTAGTTAATGATACAGCAAAGATATTCTTACCGGGCGGTTATACGGGTGTAGGTTCATCTAATTTCGATGTAATCGGATGCGGACCGAACATTTTCACCGGATTAACACCAATTAACAGTGAAATACCAAACAATTTCAGTCTTTCTCAGAACTATCCAAATCCATTTAACCCTGTAACAAACATCAAGTTTTCAATGCCTGCTGCAGGCCTGGTAAAACTTGTTGTGTTTGATATTCTGGGCAGAGAAGTTATAACGCTGCTTAATGAAGTCAAACCGGCAGGTAATTATCTTGTTGATTTTGATGCTTCTGCGCTTTCCAGCGGTGTTTACTTCTACCGTCTGGAATCCGGCAGTTTTGCCGAAACCAAGAAAATGCTTCTGGTTAAATAGTTCACCAAATTTCGTTTAGTTATGAAGGCATCCTTTGAAAAAGGGGTGCCTTTTTTATTTTCCCAAAAAGGTTATTTAAAAGGTAAGATTCAGTTACTGAAATTTACAAAAAATACACCTTCGGCATATTGAAATTGGATAAATTTTTGAACATATTGTCTTGTATTAATAAATTAACTAAAAGAAAACGAAATGATCAAAAAAATTTTTCCGCTTTTTCTTATGATCGTAACAGGTGCAATTATAACAGGTATGTTAACAATTGATCCTTACGAATCAAGAACTAAGGTATCAAACAGCGATGCTGTAAATCCACCGGTTTCTTACTCTGACGCAGTAAAATTTTCGGATGATATGAACGGGTTAAATGATACTGCCGGTCTGCGCACAAGAGGCTGGATACCCAAAAGGGGACCTCTTAGCGGTCCTGCAGGTACAACTCCAAACTGGTTCCAGGGCAATTCAACTGTATTTAATGCTTTTGAAGGTCCGGCAACCGGATATGTTGCAGCAAACTTCAATAATGTTACCGGAGCGAACACTATTGACCTTTGGTTGATTTCACCAAGTGTTAACGGCGCACCCGGCGATACAATTTCATTTTATTCAAGAGCCCCGGACGCGTCAACATTCCCCGATTCTATCAGAGTTTACTGGGCGTCAAACGGCGATACCGTACCGGGCTCAGGCAGTTTTGTTGAACTTGGTAAATTCAAGGTCTCTACAGCCGGTTGGGTTGAAAGCAGATATGTACTTCCATCTGCCGGAGCAACAGGAAGATTCGCTATAAATTACAGAGTTGCAAACGGCGGACCTTCGGGGCTTAACAGTGATTTTATCGGAGTTGATCTGGTAAGGCTAGTTGGACCTTTAACCGCAATCGATCCAATCAGCAGCAATGTTCCTGATAATTATTCACTTGAGCAGAACTATCCAAATCCGTTCAATCCATCTACAAATATTCGTTTTTCAATTCCGGCAGCAGGTATGGTAAAAATGAATGTTTTTGATGCACTTGGCAGAAAAGTTGAGTCACTTGTTAACGAGACAATGAACGCAGGAACATATGAAGTATCTTTTAATGCTTCAAAACTTTCAAGCGGAATTTATTTCTATACAATTGAAACAGGGAATTTTACAGCTACAAAGAAAATGTTACTTGTAAAATAGTTCATTTGATTCAGCAGGAAACTGCTAAGTAAATTCAAAAAGCCATCCTTTTAGAGGATGGCTTTTTTTATGATCTAATCTGACGTGCTTATGACCTGACACCTATACATCTTTGTAATTTGTAACAATATTCTGCCCGCATGTTGAACCTATTTTATTTTCCTCGTAATCGCCAACACTGATTATGACTTCATAACCCAATTCAGAAAACTTATCCGAGAGGTCATGGATCTCTCCGCCACCCAAAGGGCTTATAACCGAAGTGAAATTGTTTTTTATGGTGCTGTTAGTCAGATTAAGCGGGGTAAGCTTTATTAAAAAATGTTCAGGGCTAAAGTAACTATAAAGAACTTCAGGCTCAATTTCATTTTCAATTGCAGGAGCAAAGCTCAAAGTAATTTTCCTATCCCTTTTCCCGTGAAAACGGGCACCATAATCAGCAATTCTCTCAAAACTCCACTTCTTAACGGGTATCAGATCATTCCGTTTAGATTCATTTGTGGTATGAATCGAAAACTGCAATTGAAAATTGCCTCTGTTGAATTTTTCGTTTTTCAGTTCCAGTAATTCTTCAAAAAACTTTTCGCTGCCCCGGGGTGCTATAGAAGAAACTGAAGGCATAAATCCCGGTGCTTTAAAATAAAGATCAAACTCCCTTATCACATCAAGAACCGCAAAGTTAAATGCAGGCTCGCCCATTCTTGTAAAGTGTATCTTAAGCTGCTTAACAGGTATATTACCATCAGGGTACCTCTTTGATATTATATGATCAATCTGCCAGAAAATACCCTCTTTGCTTATCCTGCCAAGGTAATACGGACCTGCGTCACATATCAGGCAATCAACCGGGCAGCCGTATAATGTGGAAACTGTCAGTATCCATTTCTCTTCACGAGTCTTAGGAGGCTGAAGCGATTCGACAAACTCAACATAATTGCCTCCGGCCGCCTGAGCAATGTATATGATAGCAAGTTCTTCTTTGCCTGTGGATGAAATCAGCTTCATTTGTGCTGAATTGTTTTGAATTCACTAAAAAGGTGTTTCACCTTATTTCTCTGATATTTACCTGTTGAAGTTACGGGAATTGAGTCAGAAAATACCACTACCTTGGGTGTTTTGTAAGCAGGAAGCTTTTCTTTGCATTGTTCAATAATTCTCTTTTTAACTTCTTCATTTCCGGGGATGTTTTCCTTTAACAAAACCAG
>JBHEKV010000041.1:0-13641 GCA_041859235.1 Ignavibacteria bacterium
GTTTGACTGGATATGTGCTGTATCTACAACTATTACCGCATTTTGCTGCGGGTCATACTTCAGTGCCTTTACAATTCCGTTTGTAACAGGCTGACCGTTGGGGAATGTAACCCTGCCCGCAACAGCAAAAGGAGGACCGAAAACTCCGCCATTAATTGTTTTTTGTACAGAACCAGACATGCCAACTGTGAAGCCCAGATTATTGGCAAGAAAATATACTGAATTAAGGTCTTTATCCGTGCTTGATACCTGAGAGTTCCAGATAGCACTGCCATTGGTAGTTTTTAAAATTATTCCGCCTTCGCCGACAGCATATCCTATTTGTGTATCCCAGAAATGTACCGAATTAAGATCCCTGTTAACTATACCCTGCTGGATCCAGGTTTCACCGCCGTTGGATGTTTTATAAATTACGCCTGAAGAACCGTATTCATAACCGCCAACCGCGTAGCCAATTTCGTTTGTAGGGAATGTGATAGATCTGAAATCGATATCAGTTGTTGATGGTGATACTTCATACCACGAGTTACCGCCGTTGATCGTCTTGTATATAACACCGCTGTAAGGCTCAGTCATTTTGCCTCCGGCAATAAATCCGGTATTCGCATTCCTGAAAAAGACAGAATTCAGCTTGTTGCCGTACATGCTTACAAACTGAAGCTCCCATGATGAGCCGCCATCAGTGGTTTTTGCTATTTTGCTGTTATATCCCACAGCATAGCCGGTATTTAGATCAGCAAAGTTAACAGAAAGCATTGCTGACTGGTGAAGATCGTTCCAGCTGATTCCGCCATCAGTTGTTTTGAAAACAGTGCCCTCGCAAATATAACCCGTATACTGATTGTTAAAGTATATCGATGATCCGCTGAAAGCAGTTGATATTACAAGCCAGTTTGTCCCGCCGTTTATAGTCTTAAGAACAATACCGTTACCGGACATATAACCTGTTGTAGGGGTAACAAAAAAGACCGACTTCAGAATATTTTCAGTGCCTGATTGCAGGGGATACCAGCCTGTTTGCGCTGTGAGGCGGCCGGTCATAGCAAATATGACAGCTATCATTAAGCTGAATAGTATTTGTATGTATCTTTTCTTCATAGTTAAACCTCACAAAATAAATTTCTCAGGATTTGTAAAGTCTGTTTCCCTAGGAACGGGATTTACCCATTCATACGTAATTTAACAGTAATTTACAAAAATAACAGCACAAAAATTATTATCATAGCTACAAGGATCTGTATTCCCTGTACACTGTTTACTACCATACCTTATTTTCCTTCATTTTTTGCAGTTTTCAGCCTATTTTCTTATATTATGAGCAGCAACAGCAGAAATATAAAGAACAGGCTTATTATCCCGCGTAATGAAAATTTAATTTTAAATTCCATATCAGTATAGTTTAGTTTCTTTCCTTCTTATAATCTTCAATACTATATGCCCTATCCCAATAAGTATTAAAAAGATCTTTCATGTGACCGGCGTAATCAGAATTCTTAATGATTAGATCTGCCTGTTTGTGTTTAGGCACATTCTTATCAACAGAAAGATTGATGAACACATTCTCCGAATCGAATACGGAAATATTCGGAAGCTTGAAAGGAGCAAGCCTAACCTGCTCTCCGCCCTTCTGAAACAACTCACAAGCTTCAACCAATTCGCGGTTCACGGCATCATCTTCACTCAGTTGATAAATTGATCTTATTATTCCGCCATCCTTTATAAACCTCTGTGCATCTCTGCTTAATTCTTCAACAACCACGCGGCGCGGGCTGTACATGCCAAGTATTTCCTTAACTGAAGAATTAACAAGCTCCATATAACGTGCTACACGATGTTTATTGAAGCCGCGAATGAGCTGAATATTCTTGTCGGGGCCGTCAGATTTGCCGGATTCGCTTTTGTATATCTGCTGAAGCTCACCGAATGTCTCGTTAAGGCTATTGAGCTTGTTATTGAAGTTCTTTTTATAATCGCTAGTTATCTTATCTAGTATTATCGCAGGGTCAATGATCTGATAATTCAGTATCGTGTTAGTTTCTATTTCGTTGCAATAACCTTTTTCAACAAATGATTTCAGAATATCGTAAATGGAATTACGGATGATCTTCGCTTCCTTAGCAATTTCAGAAGCGCTCATAGGGGTGCCGCCAAGCAATACAATAAGCACTTTGGATTCATATTCTTTGAATCCTAAAGTCTTGAGTCTTTCTATTAAAATTTCCTTATTCAATATTGCTGTAGTTTTAAACTACTGCAATATAGCATACAATTAAAGTATTGTCAAGTTATAATATTAGCTATTTTCAGTATAAATGTAAGTTATTATTAATTTTGAGTTTAAAAGATAAGGGCAACCAGGAATACCTGATTGCCTTAACCACAAATGAAATAAAACTGAATGAGAAAAGAAAAGAGATGATTAAATAGCTAGGTCTTTACGAGGGCAAAAAAAACTTAGCGCAGCTTCCCGAACTGCAGTGATCATAATTGTTTCTCCCGCCCTTCGAAAGAGGACAATCTATCAAGACAGAGGCTGCTGCGCTTATACTTTTATAACAACACTAATGATAATTTCGTCTCAAGTTTCTTCAGAACCGGGGTTACGGCCGCTGCATTTTTACTTACCTCCGTTGACGCCGTTTGAGCAGCCTTTAACCCCGGTAAACAACATTGGTAAGAGATAGTTTAAACACTTTTACACAGGAGTTAATTTCAAATCACTTGTTCAAAAATAGCATATTTTGCACCTGTTGGCAAAGATATTTTATTTTGTTTGTTAAGTCCCAAAATCGGCTTAAATGTGAAAGAACAATTCCTGATATTTCGTTTTCCTTAAAAAATAAGCGTTTTTGCAACGACAGGATTGCTTATTTGTTAAATGCAGATAACTTTCTTATTTACATTGATTTAAATAAAAAGGTATTAGAACAAGAGTTAATTAACCAAAAACCCGCACTTGCCGAAGCAAATGCGGGTTGGCAGAATTTTCCCTTATATTCGTGATCACTTAATCAAGATCATTTTTCTGGTTTCAGAATAATCTCCTGCAATTAATCTGTAGAAATATATGCCGCTGGGTGAGTTTACTGCATTCCAGTCAACAGAATAATTTCCGGCCTTTAGATCACTGTTTAACAATGCCGCAACTTCTCTGCCAAGAGCATCATACACAATCAGCTTCACGTTGCTTTGTATTGGAATTCCGAACTTAATACTTGTTACAGGATTAAACGGATTAGGATAGTTCTGATTAAGAGAGTACTGCTGGGGAATAAAATTCCCAATTGGTTCTATACCTATCAGACTGAAACAGTTATAATAATAATCTCTGATGTAATCTGATGATGCAACAAGCTCACATACGCTCTGAATATTGCTTGAGCTTCTTGCCACACTGTAAGAATATACAACTACCTGTGTATCTCCGGAAGCCATATTGAAAGGTCCGCTGTTCATAATGTTCCTTTTGTCTCCGGCTGCAGCATCTCTCCAGCCGGTACCTGAACAAACATTTCCTGAAAACACGTATTTTGATGGCTGTCCTGTATTTGGATTGTAGTAAGGAAATCCACACCCATTATAGCCTTTCATAAAATTGTACGCTGCCCTGTAATCATCAGGATCACCTGTACAGGTATCTCCTCCGTTTACAAAATAACTGTGTCCTGTCATCATCTGCATTTTGTATCCTATCATGACTGCACACGGTAGTTTTGCAGTATCCGTATTTAATCCTGTGTACACAACCGGTCCCTGCAGCATCCTGTATCCAACAGCCGGCGGAGCCGTGCCATAATCCGCATCATCATTATCATAGTTATAAGTAAATGCCATATTTTTTGTACTATCGCAGCCCACAGCATCATCACCCGCATCACCAAGATCAGCATCATTTACAAAGCTAACATACGTGCTGTCCCAGTTCTTACCGCTTTTGTTGATAATTTTATAGCGCACAAAATATGAATTCAGAAAGCCGGCTTCCTCAAATGCAAATGCCGTTTGCTGTATTTCAACTCCAAGCGGCAATGAACCTCCGGGAAGACTGATTTCAGATAAGTGAGGATCATTAGTACATGCAGTGTAATCCATATATACCATGAAGATCATTTCGCTGGGTCTGGCTGTTCCGAATCCAATGCCGGGCCTGTCAGCAGTCCACCCGGGCTGGTACCCCGGGACTCCGTTCACTTCAACATAAGGAGCGCCCTGGTTAACCGGCCATGAGCTCCATGCGGCATAATTAAAGGTATAGGTCCTGCCTGCTGCATTCTTTGTCCTTACTCCTCCGTTCACCAGGGACTGATCGGTTACGCTTACAAGGTACCCGTTGAAGGCAGTATCATTGCATACAGATATTGGCGGCACCTGGCCGTTTACGGGTATATTACCCGGTGAAAAATGACTATTGAAGAATGAAGCTGCCAGCCGTAATTCCTTCTGATTTGCTGCAATATTTACTTTAGCTCCCACCCAGATCCCGGTTGTAAAAGCAGTAGTTAATCTTTGTGAAGACGAAACAGGCCATATCATTCCCGCAGCTGATGAAGTGAATGTTACTCTGTCATAGTTAAAGTAACCATCAGTTCTGAATACTGTGTTGATATTACCTGACTGCAGGAAAATGCTTTTGGGAGTTAATACTGAACTGACAGTTTCATGATGAGACCTGTATTTATCAGCAGATTGGGCTATTGAAACTAAAATCAAAAACAGGGCGGTAAAGAGGACTATGTATTTCATATTATTTTATAAGATAAGTTAATGAAATTTCTTATTGCTAAATTAATAAAAATCTAACTACAGGTCAAAGACTTTTTTGGCAATTTGTTAAAAGCACACTTTAGAATCCTCTATTTTACAAGTATCATCTTTTTTGAAGCAGAAAAAACATCCGTGATCAGTTTATAAAAATATATTCCGCTGGAATAGCGTGCGGCATTCCATTCAACGCTGTACTTCCCGGGCTGCAAAAATTCATCTGCCAGGGTTGTGATTTCCTTACCTGTAACATCATACACAATGAGCCTCACTGCAGTTTTATGCTGAATCGAGAAATTAATCTTAGTTTCAGGATTGAACGGATTTGGATAGTTTTGCGATAACTCAAATGCATCAGGTACCTCCGTTGAGATATTTTCAATTCCAATTACAGGCATTGTATAATTGATCCTCATCTTATACAGGAAGCCGTGTGAATTGACATAAAGATTTGTCCTGTCATAGTATAATATCTGTTCGGCATAAGTGCTGGGTGTCCCCGCAAATACTCCGCCTGAATTTGTCGATAAAAATACCGGGTCGTAAGATACACTTCCATACGCATAAAGATTCGGGTCATCTTTGGCAATATCAATTGCCCAGCTTGTTCCGGGAAGCTGATTGAAGAGCCATGTATTGCCTGAAGTGTATGATCTTTTGAGTCCTTTAAACAGATTATTATTTGCAAGCTGCGCGTGGAGCAGTACATTTGGACTAAGAGGTGTAGTTGCAATAGCCGGCATTTCTGAATAGGATGTATCTGTTACAAAATCAACGTAAGACCAGTTTACTCCCCCATTGGTAGATCTCTGGAGCTTGGCAGGATAATGATTTGTTGAGCCGTAAATGATCTGTGAGTTTGAAGGATGTACGGCAATATCACACCAATCTTCAAATGGCCCTTCGCATATCTTCGTCCAGTTTGCTCCCCAGTCAGTTGACCTGAAAACCGTATCTTTCGCTCCAAGGTAAACCGTATCGGGATGCTGCGGATCTTGATTCATAAAATTACCGATATAATCTATGTTAAGCCGCAATACTCTTTCCCAGTTTACACCGTAATTCGATGTTCTGTATATACTGCATTTGTATTCTCCTCCCACAAGACCAAATGAATTTACTCCTGCCAGCATTTTTGAAGAATCCCGCATGTTAACAAGCAGCTGAGTGCTGTTTCGTACCGATGTATCAACAGGGATGGTGCTGATTATTGACCAGTTCTCACCGTAATTAAGCGTCCTGTACAGCTTATCTTTTTCAAGCGCATAAAGCACTCCGCGCCTCTGATAGTTCATATCCATTATCTTGTTGTAGTTTGAAAATGAACCGCCAAGAATAGATACAAAGTGAATTGAAAAGGATGAATTTGGAGTCAGTGACCAGTTCAAACCTCTATCCAGTGAACGCACTACCATTTTATGTCTTTTGCTCACGGCATAAATTCTTGCGCCCCTTACATAAACAGAATTAAGCGCATCCATAAATTCATTGAACGGATAAGTGAAATTCTGCCCGCCATTAGTTGTATTCCAGATCGTTCCGCTTTCAAAAACCACTATATATTCCTGCGGTGATAGGATAGTCAGTACACTTATTGCGGGTCTGGAATATATATTAAGCGCTATTTGCTGCCACGTTGCGCCAAGATTCGTTGACCTGTACAGAACATTCTCTGAGCTTCCCGCGATAATCTCATTTCCTGATATATCTGCTGCCTTGAGAAATGAAAGTGAGGGCGTAGCTATCGGATTCCACGAAGCACCTCCATTGGTTGTAAGAAGGATAGAGCGGCTCTCTCCAAAAGCGAAACCTATTGATGAATTTGTGAACTCAATTTTGTTAAGGTTGAAAGTAACACCTGAATTAAGCGCACTCCAGTTCGCTCCGCTGTTGGTTGTTTTCAAGATAATTCCTCCGTTACCTGAAATATAACCGGTCACAGTATCAGCAAAGAAAATTGAATTCAGCTGCGCTCCCGCGCCAAGGATTCCTTCAGTCCAGGATACACCCATATCGGAGCTTGCAAGATACCTGCCTGAGTCTCCAGCGGCCCAAACCCGCGAACCCGCCGCTGATATTCCATTCAGGTCACCAGCCGTAATGAGGGTTGAAGTGTAAGATACTCCGCCGTTTGAGCTTTTCATAAAAATACCATCCTCACCTGCTGCATAAACAATCTGAATACTTGGAGAAGTAATATCATTTAACGGCTGAGAAAAAACCGGGGAAAGAAGGATGAAATTCAAAACTAAAATCACTGAACATGAGTTTAATTTTTTCATGGCATTGAGGTTTTAGTTAAACGAAAATTTGGTAATTTAAAAATAGCACACAAATACGTAATAGGCAAAGATTTTTAAATAGTTTTGTTAAAAGAAAATAAGAATATTACGCCGAAATATAGCATTAAAAGTATCAAAAAAACGCAGTTTTTGGAGAAATTCTTGTGACAAATTCCATATTTTGTTAAATGACATATATTCAGTAAAACCATAATATTATGCGGGAATCTAAATTAACTGAAATGGTTAAGGGCATCAGCCCTGCGGAATTTAAAAGATTCGGTGAGTTCCTGAACTCTCCTTACCACAACAAAAGCAGAAAGATAATTCAGCTTTATGAACTTATCAATTTCAGTTACGATGAGTTTGACGCAAACACCATTACAAACGAAAAGATAGCTAAAGCAATTTTCAGCGGCGAAGGCGATAAGGACCAGAATGTAAGAACCCTTATCAGCACTTTTACATCACTACTGGAAGAATTCCTTATTGTTGAGGAGCTTAATAATAATGCTCTTCATGGCAAAACTTTCCTGCTGAAATCCCTGCGGGACAGAAATATACTTAAAACATTTGATATGGTCTCAAAAGAGATCACCGAGATCCAGCAAAAAGATTTTAACCGGAACACCGATTATTATTATAACGAATTTACTTTCAAGGAAACCTGGCTGAATTACCATGGCGAGGATCTTGATATGGATCTTGATAAAAGCTACCAGGATATGAGCGATAATGCCGATCATCTGTTCATAGTCACCAAACTTAAGGTGCTTAACACTGTTATAAGCCGCAAGATATTATCAGGCATTTCAATTCATAAAACATACTGGGCAGTTGAAAACATTCTTAAATATATCGAAAAGAACATTGATGATATAGAAAAGAACCACCCTATTATCTATTCTGAGTTCAAAATACTTATGATGGTTCTTGAGCCTGATACAGTCAAACATTTCCACGACCTGGAAAAGCATGTATTCCTGAATATAGCAAAGTATAACGAAGAAGAACTCGAACAGGTATATTACTCACTTTCAAATTACTGCGTTAATAAGATCGCGCTTGGCGAAGATAAATTTGTGAACGAACTGTACAAGATACATTCAAATTTCGAAAAGACGGGTTTCTACGCCAAGAACAAAAATCTGCAGTACACCGATTTCATAGGGGTTATAATATGCGGCTTAAACATGAAACATATGAAGTGGGTTGAGCACTTTTTTGAAACCTACAAAGGCAATATTGCAAGCGAAGTAAAACGCGATACTATCAACCTTTCATCGGCTCTCATAGCATTCCAGAACAAAAAGTATAAAGATTGTGTTGGATTCCTGAGCAAAGTGGGATATAAATACACGTACTTCTACCTTAAATCCAAGGAAACGCTTATTAAAGCATATTACGAGCTTGGTGAGATTGAATCACTGGAAGCTGTTGTTGATGCCGCAAAACATTATCTGAAACGTCACAAGGAGATGCTCTCTATTCATTACGACAGGTATATTCTCTTTCTTAACTACATAATAAACCTGATGAAATTGGATAAGAAACAGAAACCCGAGCTGAAGATACTGATGAAAAAACTGGATGAGAACAGGACAACAATTGCACGCGAGTGGCTGATAGAAAAGATAATAGAAATGAAATAAGACGTTTAGGAACTAACCTTTGAATTTTTTAAATAAGTCGCTGTAACCATTAAGGAATTCCGCAGAGCTCATTCTTTTTTTGCCTTCCATCTGCAGTTCTGTTATTTCAAGGAATTCATTAAGTGTTGATACATAAAGCTTCCCTTCTTTAATAAAAAATCTGCCCGGACCCTTTAAACTATCCCAATGAGATTTTGAAGTGCTGAATATTTTTATCTGCTTGCCTCTGTATTCAGTAAAAGCACCGGGATATGGCGAAAGTCCCCTGATGAAATCATAAACTTTATCAACTGCTTGATCAAAATCGATCCTGCAGTCATCTTTGAATATTTTGGGTGCGGGGGTAGCTTCGCCGTTATTCTGCCTTGCCGCAGGCGGTGCTCCATTTGTATTTTCAATCAGATCGACAGTATCAAAAACAACCTCAGCTCCAATTTTCATAAGTTTATCGTGCACCGTACCCGCAGTATCATCCGAATGTATATCAATACTTTTCTGCATTATGATGCTGCCTGTATCAACTTTTTCCTGAAGGAAAAATGTAGTAACACCTGTTTCCCTTTCTCCATTTATTACCGCCCAGTTTATCGGGGCAGCGCCCCTGTATTTTGGCAGCAGCGATGCATGCAGATTAATTGAGCCGAATTTGGGTAGCTTAAAAACACTTTTGGGAAGTATCCTGAATGCTACAACTACAATTAGATCTGGAGAAAGGGTTTTCAATTCTTCAATAAACTCAGGATCTTTAAGGCTATCCGGCTGAAGTATGTTCAATCCTGCTTCTGCGGCAAACTTCTTAACATCACTTTGGGCCAAATGCTGTCCCCTGCCTTTTGGTTTATCCGGAACGGTTACAACAGCAGATATATTATGGTGTGAATTAAGAAGGATATTAAGTGAAGGTACGGCAAATTGAGGCGTACCCATAAATATGATATTCATTACTTGTGGTGTTTTACTGAGTGCTGTACGGCGCTCTTCCCTTTTTTGGGAAGCTCTGCAAGCAGGTAATCAGTTTCAATCTCACCTTTGCGGATAAGATCAAGTTCAGGTTTCAATAATTCTTTTTCGTCCTTGTTCAGGTGGTCAATAAACAATATTCCGTTTAGGTGGTCAATTTCATGCTGTGCAACCCTGGCTATAAATCCCTTCAGTTCAATATAATGCTTGTTAAGGTCAAGGTCCTGGTATTCAACATAAATAGTTTCAGGCCTTGTAACATCACCTCTCACGTATGGGATGCTCAGGCAGCCTTCTTCCAGGGTTATTTCACCGTGAAAATCTTTGATTACAGGGTTTATGAGGGTTAATGGTTCAGTCTTAATTTTCTTTTTTTCTTCAGTGCGCGAAATATCTATCACGGTCAGAGCCATATCGCTGCCTATTTGCGGTGCTGCAAGACCGATACCTGATGCCTTATGCATTGTGTTAAACATACTGCCAACAAGCTCAATGAATTTATCATCGATTTTTGTGACCTTTTTGGTCTTTTTGCGCAGCACTTCAAAACCGTATGTGTATATTGGTAATGTTTTCAATCAGCAAAAATATCTGTAATTGATTGTAAAATCAATTCAAGAAAATACGAAGTGATTTATCGGTTCCCCTTTGGTGCGAACAGGCTTTGTTTAGCCCTGAAATTATTTATACCATAAATCCAAGTATTGAATTAGCGAAGATTTTAAGGTAAACTTACAACATATTTCAAGGAATTTTATTATATTTAAGAAATAAAATTTAAGGATACGAAAATCAAATTGCACTTCATTCAAAAACTGATCCTGGCAGCCACATTATGTATATGCCTGAATGCGGGAATTCATTCCCAGGAGTTATCCGGGCTAAATACAAACAGCACTATAAAGCTTAAGCTGAAAGATAAGTACAGCTTAACTGATTCAATTGCGGATAACACCGGCAGGAAAACGAACAGCGGCTCTCAGCTTACACCTCAAAAATACAAAATTAATTATGTTAAGTTCGGGGCAATTACAGGTGTTACTGCCGGAGCTTTTTTGTGGCTGCACAACTACCAGAAAAACGCATGGTGGAGCGGACAAAGAGGCAAGTTCCATTTCCAGAATGACTGGGACTATGCTATGAGCGCGGACAAAACCGGTCACTTTTTTGATGGCGCGCTTATTCAGGCTATCTACCGCGGCGCGCTTGAGTGGGCAGGATTTTCGCCTACTGCATCTGTGTGGCTTGGCGCTGCATTCAGTATTGCTTACATGACTGACGTTGAAATTGAAGACGGCTTCGCCACTGATTGGGGATTTTCTATGGGCGACCAGATATGCAACGTTACAGGCGCACTTTATCCGGTTGCACAGTATTACTGGAAACCCCTGAGAAGCTTTAATTTTAAATGGAGCTACTTACCTTCTGAAGAGATCACATCTGGCAAAAAGAACGGCGCGTTCCTTGATGACTATAACGGGCAGACAATGTGGCTTTCTGTTAATGTACACGATTTCCTCGGAAAAAAAGCTAAAAACTTCTGGCCTGATTATCTTAATATTGTTACAGGATACGGAGTAAATCATTACACTGAATATGATAAACGGTATGCTGATTATTATGTGGGACTTGATCTCAACTGGGAAAGAATAATTCCCGGCAATTCAAAATTCATGATATGGTTCAAGAATATCATTAATCATTTCAGATTCCTTCCGCTTCCTGCTTTAAGATTCAACAAAGACGGCGTTCAATATATAGTTAACTGGTAATGAAAAAAATTATTGCTTTATTTGCTTTTTCAGCTATTTGCATGGTGAATTATCTTCACGCAGGAGATTTTGAAGCAGGGGAAAATAATTTCAGGTTTCATTCAGTTGAACTGAAGCTGAAAGAAAAAAGTGTGAGCGGATATTACCCGGTAAATGCCGATATTCCTCAAAAGACTCTTGAAAGTGAAAGTATCAATTTTAACGGCACCCCAAGAAAAATAAAACAATACAAAGCGGATCCGCTGAAACTTACAATACTTGGTGTTGTTGGCGCAGGTGTGTTTACCGGATTTCATATTTATTACTCTAACACGTGGTGGAAAGATAAACGCGACTATTTTAAATACGCTGCCGATGGTTATTATGCCAGAAACATGGATAAGGCTTCACACGTTTATACCGCCAATGTTTTTACTGTCGCAACATCAGTTGCATATGAATGGGCGGGTATAGCTCCGGGGAAAGCATTGCTTTATGGTGCCTTGACATCAATTGCGTATGAAACATACATTGAGATAAACGACGGTTTCGCGCCAAACTGGGGATTTGACTGGGGCGATATGGGCGCAAATGTTTTCGGGGCAGTTTACCCGTTTCTGCAGGAAGAGATAAAACCGCTTAAACATGTGAATTTTAAGTGGAGCTTCAAGCCCAGCTGGATCAAATCAAAAACATCAAGCACTCAGGATGATTTGCTGGATGATTACACCAATATGACATTCTGGTTGAGCGTAAACCCGATGATGGTTCTGCCGGGATCAGTTACAAAAGCTAAGTTCTATCCCAATTTCCTCGCTTTGGCGGTCGGAATGAGCATCAAAGATGCCAGCCATGTTTCCGGCAGCGGCAAAGCGCAGGTTGAGTGGTATTTATCGTTTGATTGGGATGTGAACCAGCTTCCGGGGAAATCTGATTTTATGAAAAAATTGAAGAAAATACTGAATTTTTACCACTTCCCCGCTCCCGCAGTTAAGATATCTCCAGAGGGAGTTTGGTATGGACTTTATTTTTAAGTATTTTTCTTTTATTTTTGTAGCTTTAATACAATTTCACATACTAACAGAAGATGGCTAAACAACAAACATTTGCGGATAAAGCAGGAAAATTAGGCAAAAAAGCTGAGTCAGTTATTGACCCGGAAACAGGAAAAGAAACCAAATTGCTTAATGTAAAATTCATTGAATCAGTAAAGACCGAAAAAGGCACCTGGAAATTCCTAGAGAGAATGCAGAAGGTGTACGAATCATCATTAAAACCATATAAACCGTAAGCCTCAAAAGCTTAGATGCTTTTATGGCAGTAAATTTTTAGTAAAGAATATTTAATCCGGAAAAGAAGATAGTATTATGTCAAAAGTTTGTCAATTATCAGGAAAGAAACCGCTTTCAGGTAACCATGTTTCTCACGCGCACAACAAAACAAAAAGGAAACAGCTCCCCAATTTAAGATCAAAGAGGATCTGGATCGAGGAAGAAAGCAAATTTGTTACTTTACGTATATCAACCAGCGCGCTCAGAACTCTGAAGAAAAAGGGATACGCTAAGATGGTTGCCGAAATGAAACAGGCCGGCTGATCTTTTTACCAATGATCTTTAAACGGGAGTGTAAACCAGTTTTACACTCCTATTATTTTGTCTGTTCGTGTATTTAAATATTGTTAGAATATTTTCTGCATTTGCAAAACTCCCCGAAAATAAGCGTAATTATCCCCACACTCAACGAAGAGAAACTCATCGTTAAGACACTGGAACAATTCACTCCCCTTTTGAAAGAGAAATTCGATATGGAAATAATCATCTCTGATGGCGGCAGTACCGATGGCACTTTATCGTTGCTAACACCACTGGTTGATAAGGTAGTGAAAGCTGAGCCCGGCGTTAAACAGAATATACCGCAGGGCAGAAACGCGGGCGCAAAAGCGGCCTCAGGGGAATTTTTGTATTTTCTGAATGCTGATACAATTGTTCAGGATACAGAATTATTCTTCAACAGAACGCTTGCCGCATTTGCGGATAAAAAAAATTACGCCCTCACCTGCAGGTTCCATGTTTTCCCTGATGATGTAAGACCTTCAGATAAGTTATTCCACGGGTTTTATAATAATTACGTCAGAGTGCTTAACGCTATTGGCATGGGTATGGGCAGGGGTGAGTGCCAGATGGTGCGGAGCGATATTTTCATGAAAGTGAACGGATACAATGAACTCCTTGCCGC
>JBHEKV010000196.1:0-19409 GCA_041859235.1 Ignavibacteria bacterium
GATAAATAAACAAGCCCTTGAACCGAAGTCCAAGGGCCTGAAGTACTTTGCTTAAAATACAGTAAGACAAAGTCAGATCAAAGAAGCGTTAATTATTTCTTAACGTCTTTCTTTTCATCTTTCTTTACGTCTTTCTTTTCATCTTTCTTTACGTCTTTCTTCTCGTCCTTCTTTACGTCTTCTTTCTTGGTGTCGGTTGTTGTCTTTACTTTTCTTGTTTTTCTGTATTTCTTTGACTTCATCTCAGCTTCTTTTTTCTGAGCGTCGGTGAGTGTGGGGATCTTTAAGCACTGACCTGGATAGATCAAGTTAGGATTAGTAACTTTTTTGTGCCTAGCTTTTACTTTGTCCATATTTGCAACGCCGTTTTTGTTAGCGTCCCAAATTGCGGGCCAGTAATACGGTGAACCGTATTTCATTTTGGAGATCTTCCAGAGGCAATCACCTTTTACAACAGTGTAGCAAGCTTCGTTAACCGGTGTACCTTCCCAGTCAGCAAGTTTCTTCTTCATAGAAGCATACCTGTCCTGGAATTCGGGTAAGCAGCGAGCTTTGTCTTTGGTGATGTCGTCGAAGTACATCTTACGAGCGTCAGCTGGTGTTCCAACTTTACCGTTGATTTTCTTCTCTGTTTCTTCAAATTTCTTTCTGAAATCAGCAACACCGCTCTTTGTTGTACCAACTAAAGCGTAAAGATCTGACTCGCATTTTTCGAGTTCTTTATCTTTGTTAGCTGAGGTTGATTTCAAACCATCGATCTCGCCGTTTAAAGCAGCCAACCTTGTTGTCAAGTTGCTCTTTTCAGCATTGAGCTCGTCCATCTGTCTCTGCCATTCTTCTTCCTCCATTTCCTCCATCTGCTGATCGTCGTCGTCATCATCATCATCATCATCCTGTGCAAAAATATTAGCATTGTTTAATGATAAACCTAATGCTAAGAAGAATAAAATAAATAATTTATGTAATTTCATTATTATTTACCCATCCCGTCTACGCATGACTTGGTTTTTGCCATATCGTCATTGCATTTTTTGATTTTTGCATCTTTGTCTGAAATCTGTTTCTGTAAAGAAGCTTTTTCGTCTTCTTTACCTTTTACCTGAGCGCGTAAGCTTTCAACTTCTGCTTTCAGGTTGTTTAAAGCTTCCATCTGCTCTTCGTCAACACCGCCGCCGCAACCAACCATGAAAGCTGATCCGGAGAACATTGCTGCTATTAAGAGCATATAAAGCTTGCTTCTTAAATTTGCCATTGAAATACCTCCTGTATTAAATTGGCTTGTTTATAAATTGGTTAATTAACGTAACAAATATAGCATTATTGTTATCGTTTGTCAAGTGCTATACTAAAAAACTATACAGTCATATTTTGCGAAAATAAAGGAAAAACGACATTTATAGGGCTACTGTACTAAAATTGATACAGTAATGCAGGCACTTTTTTTGTTGAATTTTGTGATTATTCTGTAAATTTTTTGAAAATTTATTTCCGGATAGGAATTCTGAGTACCTGACCCGGATAAATAAAATCCGGATCATCGATCTCTGTTTTGTTGGCTTCCCAGATAAGCTCCCACTTATCTACAGTTCCAAAAAACTTCAAAGATATTCCTGTGAGTATATCTCCTTCTGCGACAATGTATGTATCAGCAGTTAATTGCTTAACTTCAGTATACTGCTTGTTTTCTGTTTTCAGCCGCAGAGCCAAAACACGTTCATTAAACTCCGGGAGACATCTTATCTTTGAAATAGAAAGTTCGTTAATGAGGTTTCTAACTGCGTCACCGGGGGTGTTATTGCCTGCCAATGATTCTGCTTCATCAAGCTTTCTCCTGTAATCTGAAACCTGTTCTTTGGTTGCACCAACAATTGCGTAAAGCTCCGCTTCGCAGTCAAAGTTTTCAGTGTACTCCTGTAGTTTTTTAAGGCTGTCTATTTCAAGGTTCAGCGTATCAAGTTTTGCAAGAAGCAGTATAGCGTCAATTGCGTACATATCCCTTACATATTCCCACTGCTCCTGGTTTAGCTCATCGGGAAGCTTATCCGGCAGTTTGTCTGTCTGCGCGGATATTCCCGCAGCGCACAATACTAATAGAAATAATTTAAGAAATATTTTTTGCAATAATAGTATTTATTCTGAAACGGTTTATTTTGAAAGTTTAAAAGTCTCAACCAGCTTTATTCCGTCATCATAACGCAGTATGTTAAGCTCTGAATTGATGCCATGGTAATCTAACGATATTTTTGATTTAATTGCATCGTAATTTACCAGATTTTTAAGCGCCGTATTGAGCGCGTCCCTTGTTTTTGCGCCGTCTCCTATCAATTTAAAGATCAGCCTTCCTGAATCATATCCGAATAGAAAATTCTTTGATAGCTTGAACTTTGATTTCTTCAGCGCCTCCTTAAGTGAATTATAAGCAGGATCATCATCGTTCGGAAAGTACTCGGATTCAAAGACAACATTTTTTAAATATACTTTGTTATCTTCAAGTATTTTTTCATGGTTCCAGTCACCTGTGCCGGCTATATACATACTTAATCCGTCTGAAAACAATTGCGGTACAATTACGTTTATTTCATTGGGATTTGCAATAGGTATATAAATAGCGTCAATTACACCCTGAACAAACTTTGTTGTTTCAGGCTTTAATTTATACGGCTTGATATTCATGGTATCAATCATCTTTTTGGCATTTTTGCCGAACATATAATAGATACTGATATCCATATTCATTGAAACTGATGAATCTATAAGTGACCAGCGGACACCGCTTAATTCAAGTTTTTGTCTTTGTGTCAGGTTCAGGTTTGCAGCGTTAATGAACAGGTCATTTTCTTTAATATACTTTGTGATATTATTCAGCTGTTCAGTTATGCTTTGCGGGTCCTTTTTGTAAGACTGGGTGATAAGTACTTTGCCGCCCATAGTTTTAACTTCAGTTTCAAAATGCTTCCTGAAGTTATCCCCGTAATTCTCTTCATAAATAATGGCAAAGTTCTTAAAGCCATTCTTTTTTATGAGGTAATCCGCCATCAGTTTGCCGCGGACTTCATAGCTTGGGTTAAGCTGGTAAACATAATTATAACTTGCCGCAAGCTCATCACCTGTTGCCGTGGGAGATATGATAGGTAAGCTGAACTGCGGCCCGTTAGTGGCTGATTCAGTCAGCTCACTGCTGAATACAGGACCAATTACCCCGATAATGCTTTCATCTTCTCCAAAGCTTCTTATCACATCACTTGCTATAACCGGGTCGCGCTTGGTATCCATTACTTCCAGGGTAACCTTCACAGGCGCGTTTCTGCTGTATTCCTGCAGCGCGAATTTTATGCCGTCAAGAATTTCATTGCCAAGTACTTTTTTGGAACCATCTTCAGAGTCGCTGAACATCGGCAGCGCAACACCGATCTTTACGGTATTTTGTGAATATAAATCCGAATTGTTTAGAGATCCAAAGCAAAATACAAATATTATAAAAGATAATACCTGTAACCTGCAATCTGTAATCTGTAATTTATTCTTTATTCCCATTCTATAGTAGAAGGCGGTTTGTTACTGATATCGTAAACCACCCTGTTTATCCCTTTTACTTTGTTAGTAATTCCGGTTGAAATTTCCTCAAGAGCCTTCGCCGGCATTGGAAACCAGTTCGCTGTCATTCCGTCAACGCTTTCAACAGCCCTTAATGCCACAACTTTCTCATACGTACGGCTATCACCCATAACTCCCACAGTTGATACCGGCAGTAAAACAGCAAAAGCCTGCCATATTTTATCATAAAGGCCATGTTTATGAAGGTTTAACCTGTAAATATAATCTGCTTCGCGTAATATATCAAGTTTTTCTTTGGTAACATCACCAAGTATGCGTACTGCTAAACCCGGACCCGGGAACGGATGCCTGCCGATTATTTCGTCCGGAATCTTTAGAAGCCTGCCTATTACACGAACTTCATCCTTGAATAGTTCCCTGAACGGCTCAATTAACTGCATATGCAGTGATTTTGGCAAACCGCCAACGTTATGGTGAGTCTTAATTGTAACACTTGGCCCGTGGAAAGATGATGATTCAATTACATCAGGGTATAATGTACCCTGCACAAGATACTTAATTTTGTTTTTACCTTTTGCCTGTTTCTTTGCGAAATCCTGGAATACATCAATAAATGTCTTTCCTATAATTTTGCGTTTCTTTTCAGGATCAACTACGCCTTTTAAACGGCTAAGGAATAATTTTGATGCATCGATGAACTTTAAATTCAATTTGCCCCTGAAATATTTTACAATTTCCGCACTTTCATTCTTTCTCATCAGGCCGTTATCAATGTGAATGCATATAAGGTTTTTGCCCATGGCTTTGTTTATCATGTAAGCAGCTACAGCGGAATCAACTCCGCCGCTCATGGCACAAATTGCCTTTTCATTGCCAACAAGCTGCTTTATTTCTTTCACCTTCTCATTGATAAACGAACCCATCTGCCATTTGTTTTTTATGCGGCAAATTTTATACAGGAAGTTGTTGAGTATTTTTATTCCTTTTTCGGTATGATTAACTTCAGGGTGGAACTGTACACCGTAAATTCTTTCCTTAACGGCTTCAAAACTGCTGATAAGTCCGTTTTCACTGCGTGATGTAGCCTTAAATCCCCGGGGTAATTTTTTTATGTGATCATTATGGCTCATCCATACGGTAAAATCACTTTTCACACCTGAAAGAATCCCTCTGCGTGAAGTAATATGAACATTTGTTTTTCCAAACTCCCTGGTTTTGCCGCCTTTTACACTTCCCTTAAAGTGATGTGATAGCAATTGCAAACCGTAACATATGCCCAGTATCGGAACATTTAGCCCCAGTATCAGTTCGGCAAGTGAATAAGCATTCTTCATGTAAACGCTCTGCGGCCCGCCTGATAGAATTATTCCTTTAATGGACCTATCACTTTTTAATCCGGTCATATCCGAAGTACATGCAATTACTTCTGAATACACGTGGCACTCCCTTACCTTACGCGCTATAAGCTTGGTGTACTGCGAACCGAAATCAATTATTATTATTTTATCTGCGTGCATTTTTTATGAAAATGTAGAGACGCATTACATGCGTCTTATTTTTCGAGACACAAGTATTGTGTCTCTGCAAAATCTTTATAAAACAAAGAAGCTGAATCATCGAGATCACATTATCTTTTTGAAATTTGAGCTTTGAAATTTGGCATTTAGCAAAGCTACTTTAACCGCTCCCCAGACAGGCGCAAACTCCGGCTGCACAAGTTTGATGTTCGGAAACTGTTTCTTTGTTGCTTTTTTGAGCTCAACTGCCAGCAGTTTCTCTTCCGTAAGCAATGAACCCATCATTGCTATTGTATATTTTTGTTTCTTCAACGGAATAAAATGCGTCAATAGATTATCTGCGGCACTTTTTATTATTTCCTTTGATACTTTATCGCCATTTTCAGCGCAGCGGAAAACATGCTTAGTGAGTCTGGATATTTCAAATCCCTGGTGATACACATGACTTATAATATTTTTCTCGTCAATGCGGAATTCTTTTTTTATTACCTTGGAAAGCATTTCTGCATTATGCCGCTTATCATAATGTTTTGTAACCTTGTAGAGCGCTTCACGCGCTATCCAGTGGCCGCTTCCTTCATCGCCAATATGTCTGCCCCAGCCGCCAATACGGCTTATATTCCCGTCGCCTGCTCTATAATAGAGTATTGAACCCGTCCCCGCTATCAATATCCCGCAATTTTTAACATACTTCGCAAATGCTGCTTCCAGGGCTATTTCTGTATCCGGCAGTATGTAAGCTTTCCTTATCCCTGTTGCTTTCTTTAAGTCTGCGGATAGTTTTTTCCTGTCCTTTTCAAACCTCGCGCCGGATATTCCCGCCGAAACTGCGGCAATATTCTTTTTACCAACAACCCCAGAAACATCTTTCACAATCTTTTTCAGCCGTTTCAGTGATTCATCATACCCCAGCAAATTCAGATTAATGAACGGGAATTTATAAATTCTGATTTTTTCTTTTCCGCCCGTGGGTTCACCAACCGGATACAGCAGCACCTCACTTTTTGTCGCGCCGGAATCGATTGCTATGATATATTTCAACTGAACTTTCAGAAATGTTTGGTAAAAATAAGGATAAAAGCATAAAAAGAATATGACTTTAGAATTCTGATTGTTTAAACTAACTTTATGTATTATTTTTGAATAGGAGGTAACTATGAAATACTCTTCCACTTTAATAATAATTCTAGTTTCGTCATTTTGTATTAAAGCTCAAACCGGCTGGAACCAGCAGTATGTTCAATCTGGATATTTTTTCAGCAGTATACAATTCTTTGGTCCGGATACAGGTTATGTCTCTGCTTATAACGGAAATAACAGCATAATTCTCAAGACTATTAATTCCGGAAGTAACTGGAACATTATCTCTACAATTACTAATTCCAGGTTCAGATCAATTTATTTCAGGAACCAAACGACAGGGTGGGCTTGCGGATCTGAAACGCAATTATACGAGGCCGCTATTTTCAGAACGACGAATTCAGGAGTTAACTGGATTTTGCAGATGCATGAAGCATATTGGGACCTGAATGATATTACGTTCAGCAATGATTCCACGGCATGGTCTGTAGGCTGGAGTGATGAAACATACAAATCTACCAACACAGGCAATAACTGGTTTGCGCACAGCGGGCTGGGCGGCGAAGCAAATGATATTTTCTTTCTCAATTCCCAGTATGGATGGGTTGCAAATGGCGGAGAGTCGGGTAGTGTAGTCAGAACAACAAATGGCGGAATTAACTGGACAAATTATGTTCATTTATGGACAGGATACAATTCACTGGATTTCATAGATCAGAATACAGGCTGGGCTGTTGGTTATTATAATGATCCGCAATGGGGTGTAGTTTCAAGAACAACAAATGGTGGAATAAACTGGACTATACAAACTATCAATTATCTCCAGAATGTAAAAGATGTTCATTTTAGAGATTCGGCCAATGGCTGGATTATTGCAGAAACACCTGCGAACCAGACTATTATTTTCAGAAGTTATACCGGCGGTATTTCATGGCAGCCGCAGACTTCAAGTTTACCATTTGTATCAAAATTGTATTTTACAGATTCACTTACCGGTTGGGCTATAGGAAGCGTAATTTTAAAAACTACAACCGGCGGTATAACTGAATTAACTCCCTTATCATCAGAATTACCTGCACGTTTTTCGCTTCATCAAAACTTCCCCAATCCATTTAATCCCTCAACAAAAATTAAGTTCGAAATCCCCCTCTCGAGAGGGGTGTCCGAAGGACGGGGTGTGTTAACAAAATTATCCGTCTATGATATTCTCGGCAGGGAAGTCCGCGCACTGGTAAATGAAAACCTTAAACCAGGAATCTATGAAATTGATTTTAATGCTGCAGAACTGCCTAGTGGTGTGTATTTCTACAAAGTTCAGGCAGGGGAGTTTACTGATACTAAAAAAATGATACTGCTTAAGTAAGCATTTCTTCGCTATTATCGTCGATATCATAAGTGGGAAGTGAAATTATTTTTTTGCTGTCCCACTTAATGTATTTGGAATTTGGCTCTTTGCGCACACCGCACTCAGGCATTGTGCAGATGTAACAACATCTGGGATTGCACGGGTCTAAATGAATTAACGACTCTACCTGCTTGGTGCCAAGTGAATCAATTATCCTGCGCTCAAGCTGGTCAACTGTTTCGTGGCTTTCACTCACCGATTTATAATAGGGTACTATCAGATGAAAATCCACCATATACTTATCACCTGATTTCCAATACCTTAGTCTGTGAACATCAATCCAGTCAGGGTGTTCTTTCCGCTGTGATTCCAGCCCTGAGCCTATATCACTTATTATTTTATCGTCATTCTCATTCATTAACCCGCCAATTGACTCGCGCACAAGGTGTTTGCCTGTCCATAAAATATTAAGTGCCAATATTATAGCAACAATCTGGTCAAACAATTTTATATCAGTTATCAAAACAAGTACTAAAGCCGCAACCGCGCCAAAGCTGGTAATTGAATCTGTCATAACATGCTTGCCGTCTGCAATAAGTATAAGGCTCTTTGTCTTTTTTCCGGTTCTAATTAAATACAAACCCAAAAGTAAATTTATCACGCTTGCTGCGGTGATAATGCCTGCGCCAACATCAAGCGAAGAGATCTCTCTCGGAGTAATAATATCTCTCACTGCATACGCTATTATTGATAGCGCAGCAATAATGATCATCGCGCCTTCAAATCCCGCGGAAAAAAATTCTATTTTTCCATGGCCGTACGGATGTTCTTTATCAGCCGGCTTTGTTGATAAATGCAGGCTGTAGAAGGCGAACGAAGTTGCAACTATGTGAACAATTGATTCAAGCGCATCAGATAGTACTGCCGCGGAACCCGTTAACAGGTATGCACCTATTTTACCGAAAAACATCAGGAATCCGATTGAAAGGGAAATTAATGCGGCTTTTTTCTTCAGGTCAATCTCTTTTTTATCCACTTACTAAAATAATCTTTATTTCAGTTTCCAATATTACACAAATATATGTTAAAATTACGTTAATTTTCAGAATATTAATTTAACACTTGACAAATTAGTTTCCGTTAATTATTTTGGAAACTTAAGAAACGAAAATAGTTTCCAATTGTCTCAAAACAACCAATAGAATGGCAGAAGTTACGGAAAAAGAGAAAATACTGTATTTTACGCACGCAAAGTTCATTACCGAGGGCTTTTATAAGACCACCATGGATGAAATTGCCCGTGACCTGCAAATGAGCAAAAAGACCATTTACAAGCATTTTGAATCGAAGGAAGAACTGCTTGAAAATGTTTGCGGAATGAGAATGAACCTGATGGAGGAATTCCTTGATGAAGTTGCCGAAAGTGACGAGGATGCGATTACCAAGTTCCTGAAGATCATACATAAACAGAAAAGCATGTCAATGAACTGCTCACCTGTCTGGTTCCGTGACCTGGAAATACACGCCCCTCATTTAAGCAAAGAATTTGCCAAAGTCAGGCAGGAAAAGGTAACAAAGATAATGTCTAAGCTGCTTGAGCAGGGCAAGAAAGAAAAAGTTGTCGAGCACGTTCCTGTTGATATCATTATTACCGCGCTAAACGGCGCAATTGAAGCCGTAACTCATGCTGATTTTGTACTTAACAGCAAATATTCATTCCATGAAGCGATGAGAATTACCGCAGAAATTTTCTTCAACGGCTTTTTAACCGAGCTGGGCAAAGAAAAATTTTCAAATACAAAAAAACTCTTTGAAAGTGTTCTGCACAATTAGTACCTCTCAATAACAAATTTTAATTAAATCATAAATTAATTTATGAATAAACTAATCGCCGCCTTGATCCTTTTTACTGTGTTTGCTTCGGCAGCTTACAGCCAGAGTTCAAGAACTCTCACGCTGTATGATGCAATAAACCTTGCAAAAAGGAACAATTCAGATTATGTAATCGCAAAGCTTGATAAAATGAAAGCTGATAAACAGGTTTCGGAGGTTTACAGCGAAAATTTACTGCCAAGTTTAACGTTAAGCTCAAGATACGCCCGGTCTTTCAGAAAACAGACCATTAATATCTTCGGGCAAAACTATGAGATAGGCTCGGATAATAGTATAACTACTACATTGGACGTCTCCGAGCCTATTCCTTTTTTAGGAACCCCGGTTTTTAACGGTATTCGTATTGCCGAATATTATTCCCGTATACAGGAAGAAAACGTTAAAAGCGTTGAAGTGAAGATTAAAACCGATGTAAAAAAATCTTTTTACAACGTGCTTTTACTTAAGGAAGTTATAAAACTGAACCAGCAGAGCATTGATAATGCTTCTGAGAACCTGCGGGTTGTTGAAGCCAGGTACAAGGCAGGCGTTGCGCTGGAATATGATTACATCCGCGCGAAAGTGAAAGTAGAAACCTTAAAGCCGCAGCTTACACAATCACAGAATAACCTGGAAATAGCCAAGAAATTCCTGAAAAATAATATAGGACTTAAAGACGGCAGTGATATAGATGTTGTGGGTGAGCTCAGCTATGACAGCACCGAAGTTTGGGGCTCAACTGATGACCTGATAAAGAAGATCAGCGAAAACAATGTGGCTATCCGCCAGCTGAAGCTGAGCAAAAAAATAAATGAACAGCTTGCAGAAGTTGATTATGCTAATTACCTTCCTAAGTTCTATGTTTTTGGTCAATGGCAAAGCCAGGCAAATGAAAATGACGGCAGATCGCTGACCGGCTACAGGTTCTATAATTCTATTGTTGCAGGAATAGGTGTGAACTGGAGCCTCAATCTTTTCAGGAATTCTTACAAAGAAGACCAGTCATTAATAGAAATAAAAAAATCAGAAGAAACGATTGTTAAAACAAAGGAACTGCTTAAAACACAGACGCAAAGTGTAATACTTAAGATAGAAGATGCGAAGAACAGGATCAGGTCGCAGGAAGAAATAGTAAATACCGCGCAGCGCGGGTATGACCTGGCGAATATCAGCTACAAAAGCGGTGTGCTTAACCAGATAGATGTTGTTGACGCGGAACTTGCCCTCAGCCAGGTGAAGCTCGCTTACATTCAGGCAATATACGATTACCTGAACGCGAGAAGTGAACTTGAACAGCTTCTTGAGAAATAACAAACTACAGCCTCAAAATAAAAAAATGAGAGAGAAATTTTTAAACATACCATCCATGACTAAATATAGAATGATTTTACCCGTCACTTTATTTCTGCTTTTATCTGCAGTAGTTATACAGGGCTGCGGCAAAGGCGGGGGTGAGACCAAAGACGAATCTACCGAAAAAAAGATCCCCCTGGTTAAGGTAAGCAATGTTGAGTACACCACTTTTTCTGATAATTTCAAGGTTGCAGGTGTAATAAAACCGTTTACTTCAGCTAAAATATCTTCTGAAGAGGGCGGTCTGATAACATATCTGACCAAGGATAAGGGCAGCTATGTGGGCAAAGGCGAAATTGTTGCACGCATAAAAAAGGATGTAGAAAATGCCACATTAGAGCAGACCGAAGCCCAGATAGAGCTTGCCCGAATGAACTATGAAAAACAGAAGCAGCTTTATGAAGATAACGCGACTACTGAAATGCAGTATCTAACTGCAAAATGGCAATATGAAGCGGCAGTCAGGGGAGCTGATATACTTAAGACCAGATTAAAAACAGGTTTTGTACGCTCACCTATAAGCGGTGTTGTTGAAGAGAAGTTCATGAACAAAGGTGAAATGTCTGCGCCGGGCTCTCCTATTTTCAGCGTTATAGATATATCAACGGTAAAAGTTTCTGCAGGCGTGCCTGAAATGTATATAACAAAAGTGAAAATGGGACAGACTGTTAAGGTTACAATAGACGTTCTGCCCGGAGTGGAGTTTGAAGGTAAAATAAGCTATATAGCGCCCGCACTTGCAGGCACCAGCAGGACATTTGAAATTGAAATTCTTATCAATAACCGCGATAAGCTGCTTAAACCCGGAATGAACGCTAATGTTCAGATATCTGAATTCACAAAGGAAAACGCGGTAGTTGTTCCACAGGATCTTATTGTGGATTATGGTGACGTTCAGTACCTGTTTATCCTGGATGGTGATGTTGCAAGGAAACGTGAACTTAAACTTGGCGGAAGGAACGGTAACCAGGTGCTTATAGAAAGCGGCCTTAACCCCGGTGAGAAAATGATCACAGACGGATTCCAGGCTTTAAAAGATGGCGATAAAGTGCAGGTTGTTCAGTAAAAATCTAACTTAAACCAGAGAACATGAAATTTTTCAAATTATTTGTAGATAATAAAGTAGTAGTATATATCTTCACTTTTATAATAGTGCTTGCCGGTATATCTGCTTACGTCGGGCTTCCCCGGGAAGCCTCGCCATCTATACAGATACCTTATGTTTTTATTTCCACTGTGTATGTAGGCGTTTCCCCGGAGGAAATTGAAAAACTTGTTACAATGGAAATTGAAAAACAGGTTAAGGCTATTTCTGATATCAAACAGATCACTTCTGTTTCGCGGGAAAGCTTTTCATCTATTACTGTTGAATTCAACCCGGAGGTCAAGATCGATGATGCGCTTCAAAAAGTGAGGGATAAAGTATCAGTGGCAAAATCCAATTTGCCTACCGATATTGAAGAACCTGTTATAGCCGAAGTAAATCTTTCAGAGCAGCCTATACTGTATATTAATATTGCGGGTAACTACGGACTATCCAAACTTAAAGAAGTTGCCGATAAAATGAGCGACCAGATCGAAGGTGTTCCCGGCGTTTTAAGCGCAGAAGTAGTAGGCGGCCTTGAACGTGAGGTTAAGATCAATGTTGACGGAGACAGGCTGAAATATTACAGCCTGGGGCTTAACGATGTTACCAATACAATAAGAGCAGAGAACCTGAATATACCCGGAGGAAGCGTTGATATTGGCGACCTGAATTACCTGATTCGTGTGCCGGGCGAAGTTGAAGACCCGCGCATTTTTGGCGATCTTATTGTAAAATCTGACTTAAAGGGAAATCCGATTTATATAAGGGATGTTGCGCAGGTAATTTACGGTTACAAAGAAAGAACAAGTTTTTCACGTGAAAACGGTGAAGACGCGGTTACCATTATAATTAAGAAACAAAGCGGCGAAAACCTTGTGAGGATTGCCGATGATATTAAAGAAATTGTTAAGGTCGAAGAAAAGAACATTCCCGCGGGAATGAAGATCAGCCTTACCGGCGACCAGTCTAAATCTATCAAGAATACCGTTCATGAACTTGAAAACGGCGTTATTACCGGTGTTGTGCTTGTTGTACTGGTTTTATTCCTTTTCCTTGGGTTCAGGATCGCTTCACTTACGGCGACATCAATACCGCTTTCATTCCTTATTTCCTTCATTGTGCTCAGCGCGATGGGTGTTACACTGAATATTGTTGTTTTATTTACCCTGATACTTGTACTTGGTATTATTGTTGATGACGCAATTGTAGTAATGGAAAATATTTTCAGGCTGCAGGAAAAGGAGAATTACTCGCCTTATGATTCCGCACTTGAAGGTCCCCGTGAAGTGGCGTTCCCAGTTACAATCGCAACTTTGACAATTATCGCGTCGTTTTTCCCGCTGCTGTTTTTCCCCGGTATTGTGGGAGAGTTTATGCGCTACCTGCCTATAACGCTTATTGTATGTTTGTTCTCTTCGTTGTTTGTCGCTATGGTAATAAGCCCGGTGCAGGCTGCGGTTTTCATTCATGTAAAAAAGCAGAAAGAAAAAGACGCGAAGAAAAAGTTCAGGCCTGTCAGCAGGTTTATTGAACATTTTGATGAGAAGTTCTTTTCAACAGTTCTTAATATGTATGAAAAGACACTCAGGTATGCGCTTAAACACAGGTTTTTAACTATCGGCGGAACAGTGGGATTACTGATAGTCTCGTTCATTGTTTATGGAATGTTTAACAACGGCGTGGAGTTCTTCCCGAATGTTGAACCGCGGCAGGCGAATATAAATATTGTTATGCCAAGCGGAACCAATATAGATAAAACCAATGAGTTCACAAAGCAGCTTGAGCAGAAGATAAAACCGTTTGATGATATTGAGTATTATGTTTCAAATGTAGGCTCATCAAGCAATCCAATGGATTTTGGCGGCTCAGTCTCAAATAAAAGCACAATTACCGTTAATTTCTACGATAAGCTTGACAGGAAACGCAGTTCATTCGAAGCGATGGATGATATCCGTAATGCTATTTCCGGCATTGCCGGTGGCGATATTGATATACAGAAGCAGGCTAACGGCCCCCCGACGGGTCCGCCGGTTAACATTGAAATTACGGGTGATGATTTCGTCAAGTTAGGTGCGCTGGCAGACCAGATAAAAGCGCAGATAAAAGATATTCCGGGGCTTGCGGATCTTAAGGATGATTATATCGAATCAAGGCCTGAAATTAAGATTACAATTGATAGAGACCGCGCCGCGCTATATAAGCTTAACACTGCTTCAATAGCTTCTACTATAAGAACGGCTATCAACGGCACTGAAGCAAGTAAATTCCGTGTTGGTGAAGATGAATATGATATTACAGTAAGGCTTGATAAGAAACAAAGGGATAATGTTTCATCAATTGAAAACTTGTTTATAACAAACAGGGATGGTGCCAACATTCCGCTAACATCTGTTGCAAGCATTGAGTTTTCAGGCGGACTTGAAAAGATCAACCGCAAGGACCAGAAACGCGTTGTAACGGTTTCTGCGAACGCAGAAGGCAGGCTTGGAAATGATGTTTTAAAAGATGTACAGGCAAAGCTTAAGGATTTTAAAATGCCGGATGAATATACAATAAGCTATACCGGTGAAAATGAAGACCAGAACGAAGCATCGGCGTTTTTGGGCAAAGCGTTCCTTGTATCATTACTGCTCATTTTCCTGTTCATGGTAATGGAGTTCAATTCATTGAGAACTCCGCTTATTATAATGTTCTCTGTGCTGCTCTCGCTTATTGGAGTGTTTTTTGGATTGCTTGTTACACAGACCCCGTTTGGTATTATGATGACAGGTATCGGTGTAATTTCACTTGGCGGTATCGTGGTCAGGAATGCTATCGTACTGCTTGACTTCCAGAAGGAGCTTGTAAAACGCGGTCTTTCGCGTGATGAAGCTCTCGTCCAGTCAGGTGTTATCAGGTTAAGGCCGGTGTTCCTTACAGCAGTTTGTACCATACTCGGTCTTGTTCCTTTAACTACCGGTGTTGATTTTGACTGGAGAACCCTGAGCTGGGTTATTGGCGGAGAAAATACCGCGTTCTGGAGACCAATGGGTGTTGCCATTATATTCGGACTTTCAGTTGCAACGTTTTTAACACTGGTTGTTATTCCCGCAATTTTCAGCTGGGTTGATGATGTTATGCTGAAGTTATCCCGAAAAAAGAAGAAAACAGAAATTAAGCCGGTTGCAGGCGAAGAAGCTCCCGCAAAAGCTTAAATTAAATGTATTGTTAAGTTTCTTTAGTCCGATTTTGACATTTGGTTTTTATGATTTGACATTTTGTTTTTTCATTACCTCCGTTTGATTAAATGCTCTTTGATGGTTAGAGCAGATGTTAATTGAACAATAAAGCCCGGCATTGTAGAGCCGGGCTTTTGATTTATACAGACCTGAAATCTGAAAATTTTAACGGACTGTTATTTTAATTCTTTGGTCTTCAGTAATAGCCACTTCCTGTTCGCGGTCTGCGGCGCGCTTTCAATTTTCCTCAGCATTTCATCTTTGCCTCCCTGCTGAGCGTCAAGCTTTGCTCTTATCAGGCTGCCCAAAAGACTTAGAAAATTTCTGTTCTTTTCACGGTATTGTTCTGTCAATGTTCTGTTGTTTGCCAGCAGTTTTTTGAAGCTTTCTATGGCGGCTATGGCTGTTTCAAAATGAGAAAGCTCATACAATGCCATTAGACTCAGCATCTTAACATCAACTTTATAAAAAATCTGCGATGTTCTTACCTTTTGCAGGTGCATCAGTGTTTCTTCAAAATTCTTCTTTTCGAAGTTCAACTGTGCCATTGATAGTTCTACTATGCTTTGCCTGTCTTTCTTCTGAAGCTCATCCCTGTATTCATAAATGAATCTCTCAGCCCAGTCAAACTTTCCGGCCTTCATTGCTGAAAGATATATATTCCTGTATTTCATTACGGTCAATGGCGCTTGCACTGAAGGTTTATACATATCGTTTTTAAGCTCGTAATCATATGTTTCATGCAGGTCGTTATAGAACTCCAGTTTGCCGGAATTTATCTTCTGCGCAATAATTGATTCAAGCAGGTGCAGCAAATGCTGAAATTCCGCTTTTGTGAATTTATCTTTGCTGCTGAAAAGAAGCTCTTTAAATGTATTGTAAATAGAAGTATCGTTCGCGTTTACATTGCAGAGCATCGCATAATAAAGGAGCTTTATGTGAATACTGTGCTCTATCTCGTTTTTTTCCATGTAATCAAGTAAGAAGTTCATATCAAGATTCTGCAGAAATGTATCAGCCAGGTTCACTTCCGAGCTTACATTGAATGAAAACTCATTTATCCTGTTGTTTATGGAAAGCCTTAAAAGATGTTTCAGGAAATACTGGATCAGGAACTCACCGGCTTTAAGTATATGAACTGTAGCTTCCGCCTGCCTGTTGTTTATTATAGCATTGGTGAATCTTTCTTCTTCTATTCTGTAAAGCAGAAGGTACAGCTCCTTTACCTCAGATCTGTTCTCTCTTGCAAGCTGCTCAACAGCCCCTGATTCTTTATCAAATAATTGTCCGGCATCCCTGGTTGTTAAGTTCGTTACAAGCATTATGGATTTCTCATAACGGTCCCTGTCCAGCATATCATGAGCAAGAAACTCTCTTTCAAGTTTGAACAGCTCTGTATTAAGATTCTTCATCACCTGATCATTGTACGGTTTGCCTTTAAAAAGTTTGGTGTACAGTTTTTCCTTGGCAATACTCTTCGAGGTGAAATCAGGGTAACCTTTTTTCAGTTCTTCAAAAAGATCTGTCACACGGGTGTTTTTGTTAAAATAAGGCGACCTGACAAAATCACCAAAACTGCGCATCTCCTCAGCGGAAAATGAAGAAAGTAATAATACTGATTTACTTTTATGCATAAACAAAATTTACCTTTTCTAAAGTTACTTTTTGCATAGTCAAAATACAAGGTAATTGGTTAATAATATTCTATTTACAGGGAACCGCAACCCGAAAAAACAGCAGTATTTGCATTACTATGAAATGCAAATATCCTGTTCGGATATCTGGGTTATTTTTCAGGAATGTTTTCTTGTTGTAAGTAACCTAATTACAGTAACATACAATTTCCTGCCTGCATACAATGTTCCGAATAATACCGTACTCATTATTATTTCCCTGAATTCATTTCTTTTTTTCGCTGTGATTGCATAGATATATTTGCATTGTCAGAAATGAGATGCTATGGAAAAGAAAAAGAATCTTTCGAAAGCGAAGCTGAAGGCCGGTGACAGAAGAAAAGAGAATATATCCCAGTTAAGCGGTGATATTCTGATAAACAGACTGCTTGAGCCTTACCTTGAGTCAGAAAACGAGTTCCTGAAAGAAATTATCAGTACGGAAAAAATTATTAACAGAAAAAATAAACCAAAAAAAGGAATAAAATGAAAAAGCTTAAATTTTTAATTGCAGCACTTGTTTTTACTGTTGTATCAGTATATGCACAAACTGACGCTACACATGAATCAAAGTTTAACCAAAGTTCACTCAGGAATGTTTCTCCAAATGAAATCTCAGCGGAAACGCCCGGAACTCAGCTGATGATTCCCTCATCGTTATTGAACAGCTATAACACTGCAACAGATAGCAGGAATTCAGAACTCAAAAAAAGTACTTCTGCTGAAATGGAGAAGTATTTAACCAAGGCGGAATTTACAGGAGAACCGATTGAAGTTGAGATCACAGAAGGGAATACCGCTCCATTTATCAGTGACTGGTATGGTTCAGATGTCCAGGTTACTAATTCAAGCGTAGCCGTCACAGGCGGCTACAGGCAGCTTGATCTTAAAAAGGGTGAAGATGGCTGGATGTACCTGGCTGTTAACAAACGCAATGTTGTTGGAATTAACGGACAAATAACTGTTTACCGCTCCAGTAACGGCGGCGCTGAGTGGTTTACCGTTGCAAGCATAACCTCCATTACGGGCTACTTCGGCTCTTTGACTATGCTGGTTGAAAGCAAAAATAATAACGTCCCCGATTCAACCAGGATACTGGTTTATTCAACGTTAAGCGCAAGTTCTAACCTGGATAATGCGTATCTTATTTGCTCTTCATTCAGAAGGGATGGTTCCGCTGCAAGTTACGTAACAGTAGCTAATCCATCAGCCGGAAATCGTTTTGTCTATCCATCTGCCTGCAGCGATGGTATGTTCTGGTCTGACCTTACATTTATGCATGTTATCGTAAGAGAAGAAAGCAATTCAGGGGCATATATCGCAATGCACCACTTCCGTTCAACTACATGGGGTGCCTCTCATACCGTTGGCACATACAGCAACAATACATTCGAAGACAAGTATCCAACCGCTGCTTTTTCCAACGAAGTTGGAAGTGATTCAGTTTATTTCGCTGTAGAAAGGGAGATTTCCAATAATGAACGGGAGATCAGACTATTCGCAACAATGGAAGTGCCAACAAATAATTTCAGTATTAGGTATATCACTGATGCTGCCCCCGGTACAATTTATGAAAGACCATCAATCACTATTCAGCAAAGGAATTTCTCGCTTCCGCAGAGGATACTGGTAACATGTACAAAAAATGACAGGGCAGTTTATCATTATTCGGTTGATGGCGGCGCTTTATGGAATATTGATTTCGGTCTGGGACTCGGTTCAATGCCTGTCGATTACACTTCCTGCAGTTCAGATACTTCAACTGCCAACGGAAAGGACTTTATTTCAGCTTTTGTTGATCTCAACGGTGATTCTGTTACAGTAAGACACGGTGAGCTTGGTAATTTGGGCGCGCCAATGTATAAAAAGAACGGTGTTGCAAGTACCGGTTCACTTGCCCCGGTGTCCGCTATCTATTCCGAAGGAAATATAAAGTATGCTTCGTTTTCTTACGCAGGACTTGGACCAGCAGGAGTGTATTATAATATGGAGTCACTTGTTACAGGCATAACACCTGTTTCGACTGAAATTCCAAACAAATTCAGTCTTGAACAGAATTACCCAAATCCGTTTAACCCGGTTACCAACATTAAGTTTGCGGTAGCAAAAACAGGATTGGTAACATTAAAAGTGTATGATATCTCAGGCAGAGAAGTAGCTCAGCTTGTAAATATGGAGCTTAATGCGGGAACTTATAATTTTGATTTCAATGCTTCGAATCTTTCAAGCGGAATATATTTCTACAGATTGAACGCAGACAATTATACCGATACCAAAAAAATGGTACTGGTTAAATAAACAAACCCCAATTGATCAGAAGGCGGATAGCAATATCCGCCTTTTTAATTTTAAGATAAAAATCATATTAATTCCTAATGCAAAAACTTTTATACAATTATGTAAATAATTAATTTAGTGTATCTGAATTTATTTTTCATGATTTATAAATTGAATATTTATGGAAAAAAATATGATGTTCAAATTAGTGTTTGTATTTTATTTATTTAGTTCAGCTTTTGTTAGTTCTCAATGGCAGCAGGATATCAGGATCTCCAACGACTCTCTTGACGCGTACACAACCCGCAATAATTCTAAGAGCATTGCAGCAAAAGGTGATACCTTGGTTGCAGTATGGCAGTCAAAAGTTCTGGGGTACTGGCATATATACACCAGAAGATCATATGATGGCGGAGCAACCTGGAAAGATTC